>NZ_JAUBQR010000178.1:0-3877 GCF_036701385.1 Microcoleus sp. Pol12B4
AAGTGGATATATTTCATGAAAACAGCTCGGACGTTAAGGTCTGTGCCGGAAGAGTTGGGAAATGTACCGGAACTCCGCAAAGCTTTTACAATTGCCAATGAAGCAAATCTCGATCCAGATGAATTGGAGGATTTAGAAAGGCGAGAAATTTTTATTCAAGACCAGCGCGGTGCAATTACCAAAGCTACCCGAATCGGGAGAGAACAAGGCATCGAACAAGGCATCAAACAAGGAAAGTTGGAGTTAGTTGTGCGGCTGTTGGAGCGCCGTGTCGGATCGTTGTCGTCGGAGATTCAAACTCGCATCGCTCAGTTATCCGCTCAGCAATTAGAGAATTTAGGAGAGGCCGTCTTAGAGTTGGCCAGTGTGTCAGATTTGACAACTTGGTTGCAAGCACATAACAATCGTCAATAATTAGGTCAAATGGGTGTAGGGGCAATCCCCCGTGGTTGCCCTTATGGATTACCTATGTCACATTTGAGTCTGACCTGACATTGAAGCATCTAAAGTCGAAAATCCTATGAGCAAATTTGTGTTTGTGACTGGCGGCGTGGTTTCCAGCATCGGCAAGGGAATTGTCGGTGCTTCCTTGGGCCGCCTATTAAAGTCGCGGGACTATTCTGTCTCGATTTTGAAGCTAGACCCCTATATTAACGTTGACCCCGGCACTCTGAGCCCGTTTCAGCACGGAGAAGTCTTTGTCACGCAAGACGGTGCGGAAACTGACCTGGATCTGGGGCACTACGAGCGTTTTACCGATACTTCCATGTCTCGCCTCAATAGCGTCACCACAGGTTCCATTTATCAAGCGGTGATCAACAAAGAACGCCGCGGCGAGTATCAGGGGAGCACGGTGCAGGTGATTCCGCACATCACTAACGAGATTAAAGAGCGAATTCATCGGGTAGCAAAAAATACTAATCCCGATGTCGTGATTACGGAAATCGGCGGAACGGTGGGAGATATTGAATCTTTGCCGTTTTTGGAGGCAATTCGCCAATTTCGCAAGGATGTAGGCCGGCAAAATGTTGTGTATATGCACGTCACGCTGATACCTTGGATTCCTTCGGCTGGGGAGATGAAAACTAAACCGACTCAGCATTCGGTGAAGGAATTGCGGTCGATCGGCATTCAACCAGATATTTTAGTCTGTCGGTGCGATCGCCCGCTGTCTTTGGGCATGAAACAGAAATTGTCGGAATTCTGCAACGTACCCGAAGAATGTGTCATCACATCTCAAGATGCTAAAAGTATCTACGAAGTACCTCTGATGATGGAACAGGAAGGTTTGGCGCAACAAACGCTCAATTTGCTGCAACTCGAACATCGCCAGCCAGATTTGCATCAGTGGCAAACTTTAGTCAACAGGCTTTACAGTCCCAATCACAAAATTGATATTGCTTTAGTTGGCAAATACGTGCGGTTGAACGATGCTTATCTTTCGGTGGTCGAAGCTTTGCGACACGCAGCAATTGCGATCGGCTGCGACCTGAATTTGCACTGGATTAACTCAGAAGATTTAGAATCGGGAAACCTCGATAATTATCTCAAAGATATCAACGGCATTCTTGTACCGGGAGGTTTTGGGGTTCGCGGAGTTGACGGCAAAATAGCGGCGATCGAATATGCTAAACACCATAAAATACCCTTTTTGGGATTGTGTTTGGGGATGCAGTGTGCTGTGATTGAATGGGCGCGCAACAACGCCCAACTAAAGGATGCCAACAGTGCTGAATTTAACCCGGATACAGCAAATCCGGTAATTAATTTATTGCCAGAACAGCAAGATGTAGTCGATTTGGGCGGCACAATGCGGCTGGGTTTGTATCCGTGCCGCGTCAACCCAGACACCCTAGCTTTCAAACTTTATCAGAAAGAAGTGATTTACGAGCGGCACCGCCATCGGTACGAATTTAACAACGCTTACCGCAATCTTTTCTTAGAATCAGGTTATGCAGTCTCCGGTACATCTCCAGACGGCCGATTGGTAGAAATGATCGAATTTCCTAACCATCCCTTTTTCATAGCCTGCCAATTTCACCCCGAATTCCAATCTCGACCTAGCGCCCCCCACCCATTGTTTCAAGGGTTTATCCAGGCCGCTAGCATCCAGGGAAAGCAGGATGTTTTAGAAGGTGAGGGTCGCGACTTGGTGGCCGAGAAAGTTGCAGCAAACTGATTTCATATCATGTGCGATCGATTAGTTCTGATATATTAGAGGTCTGTAGGGGCGGTTCAGAGTAGACAATATTCAAATCGCCCAGACAATCGACATTACAAAACTCACCCAACAGACCAATAGGATTGGATAGGGGTCGCACTTATCGGACTAGATATCGGGCAGCATTCTCAACGAGTGAAAAACCTCCCCCTCCAGCCCCTATGCTAGGGCTGGGGGGCTAGTACCACAAGGGAGAAGGCAAAAGGTAAAAATGCTGATATTTTTACTTAACTTTTTACGAATTTCAAGGGTGATACCAGTTTCCAACAAGAATGCAACTTTAGGCAACTTGCCAACCCAGATAGTCATCAGTCATGCCCAATCTAAAATCTACAATCTAAAATCTACAATGGTAGGAGTTGTCAAACTATCCTAAAATACCAGGAAACACAGGTTTGAGGAGGCTTTGTGGCTTATTGGAGCAAAATTACTTATGAGAAAAGTACATACATAATTGACCTTGACACTATTAGTGCTTTTTCGAGCGAACTGGATAACAAGCGTCTCACCTTTTGGCTGCCTAATAGCAGTCAGCCGATTATCCTCAATCCCCAAGGCAATTATGAGGCTTACAAGCAAGTTCTCGATTACCTCAAAAAAACCATCGATCGCAATTCTAAAGGATCGTGGATTAAACTTCATTATGATCGCAAAGAATTTGCGATCGATATGAGTCGAATTAGCTCTTTTGCTTGCGAGCAAAACGGTCGTCTAAGCTTTTGCCTGCCTGACAGCGCAACTAACATTATTATCCTGCGCCAAAGCAACCCGGATGCTTATCAAGAAATTCAGGACTACATTAAAAAGACGACTGGACAATCACTGCCATGAAGAAGTCATTAGTCATTAGTCATTAGTCGTTAGTCATTGGTCATGAGTCCTTAGTTAGAAGCACTAACAATGAAGGATGAAGGAGACTATGTTTAGTGACTCCTCACATTCATTTTATTTTTTTTTAGCTAAAGTGCTTAGGTTGCATCCTAATTTTAGATATGAAAAAAGCGCAGTAAAATGCGCTGAGTTTTTAAATTTTAACTATTCAACAAGCTGCCAAGCTAATTTGGCCGCCCCTACCATGCCTGCTTGATTGCCCAATTCAGCAACCAATAACTGTAAATCTTCGCGAGAACTCGGTAGTACACGTTGCTGAATTTCTGCTTGAACCTGCGGTAAAAAAAATTCTGCACCTGCACTAATTCCACCGCCGATAATAATAGCTTCCGGCGTTAAAATATAAATTATACTTGCCAAACCGATACCCAGATAGCGCCCGTAATTTTGCCAATATTCTAAAGCTTGGGCATCTCCAGACTTAGCTAAATTGGCTAATTCTATAGGTTCTAAACCAGTTTCCCGACGAATTGCCTGCACCGAAACATACTGTTCTAAAGAACCGCGATTGCCGCTGTTGCACTCCGGGCCGTCGGGATTTATAGTAATCAATCCTAGTTCTCCGGCCGCGCCTTGATGACCTACAAATAGTTTGCCGTCTAGGATAACTGCACCGCCGACTCCTGTACCTAAAGTTATTAAAATTAGGTTTTTAAAGTGCCTTCCTGCGCCCAACCAAGCTTCTCCAAATCCGGCACAGTTGGCATCATTTGCTAATATGGTCGGCAGTCCGGTTTTAGCTTCCACCCAGTCAGCGAGGGGGAC
>NZ_JAUBQR010000178.1:3977-13782 GCF_036701385.1 Microcoleus sp. Pol12B4
AGCAGCAGTCTCATCATGTTCGCCCTCTAACAATCTTTGCCCAAACCGTCGCAACCAAGCCGCCAATTCACCATCTTTAAGGCGTTTTGCGATTAAGAATCCCGCTACATCCCCTCGACTCCAGCCGGCATTCACCCCTTCCAATATTTCCATGAATTTCGACTCGTATTCAGCGTCAGTTAAGGCTGGGCGGATGGCGGTATTCCCCGGCGGGGTGGATGGAATTGGGGTTCCGAATATTCGCTGAAGTAGTCGTTTGAAGAATTGCAGAATTTTGTTTAGCATTTGTAAGATTGAGAGGGTGGGGTATTTTCTATGTTATAGCAATTATCAAAAATAGATTATATATTGATTGTCGGCGATATCTGTAGGGACACGGCGCATTGCCGTGTCCGGGATTGCAACGCACAGTAAACAATCACATCAAGTAGAATTAATCTACTTTAAAAGCGGATAATACAGTTCTCCTGTCGAGTTGATATAACCGGCCCGATCGCCCGCTAAATTCCCTGTTCCCATAAATACGTCAACTCTCCCCGCGCCTTTGATTGCACCGCCGGTATCCTGATCCAAAACGTACCGATTTACCGCATTTTGTTCGAGTTGTCCCGCCGCATTTGGATAAGGGAGTTTTGTACTAATTAATGCTAGTGCGCCAGGGGGCATTAAAGCTTTATCGGTGGCGATCGACCTTTCGGCAGTTACTGGCACTCCAATGCTTCCTGTGGCTGGAACTCCGTTAGTATCCCGGAAGAATACAAAGCTTTCATTTTTCGGCAAATACTTGTTCATCTCTGCCGGAAAATTAGTGAAATATTCCTTGAGTTTAGGCAAATTTAACTCTTCTAAAGTAAACTTTCCGTCTTTAACTAATTCTCGCCCGACTCCTGTATAACTGTGACTGGTTTTGCCTGCAAAACCGACGGTCATCACGCTACCATCTGTTAGCTGCAATCTCGCAGAACCTTGGACGTGCACGAGGAATGCCTGAAATCGATCGCGCAACCAAACTAATTCTAATCCCCGCAGCAATCCTTTACTTGCCTGCAAAGCATCTTCGCCTTCTAATTGCAATCTGGTCGGGTGAGGTTTCGGCCAAGATGCCATGTTTGGCGGCATCCGGTACAGGGGATAACGGTATTCGGAATTAGGCGTGCGAGATGCTGCGTAAGTCGGCTCGAAATAACCTGTAAATGCGACTGTTCCTTTGCCGTCTTTGCCCGTGGATTTGTAAAAGACAAATTCGCGCTTGACCGATTCCTGGAGTTGTGCCGGAGTTGTGGAACTGACAACTAATTGGCGAAATCGATCGAGAGAACGCCGAACTCGATCGCGCGTAACTTCGGCTATGGGATAGTGGCTGTAAGCAGTGGCGGCGGCTGATGTATCGAGATAGCGGAGGCTGTTGTCGATCGACCTTAACAGCAATTCTTTATCCCCTGGTTTGCCATTTTCGCCCCAGATTTGAGCGTCAAAGGCGATCGACTCCAATTCACTCGCTTGTAACTGATTTACACTAATTGGTTCCAGTGGCGGGGCTGCAACGGCGGACACCGAAAAAGCGATCGCCAAAACGCAACAGGCGATCGCTAATAGCTGATAGCGAAAAATCTTGCTCAATTTCCAATCTTCCCTACTAAATTGATTATTTTCCTTATTCATCGAATCGTTCGACGCTAGAAGTAAATATCGGTTCTACGCGAATTGCGAGAACGCTGGTAGGCCGAACTACCATGTATTCGCCTTGAATATTTTTAATCGGGACGTTAAGAAATTCTCTTGAATCTTGTTTCGGCACCAGCGTACTGCTGTACCACTTTTGAAAATCTTGCAGCGTTGCGAAACGCACTTCTTCGCGGTGGCCACCCTCAAGCAGCAGGTGCACGGAATATTCACTGGGAGTTCTAGGCATAGGAGATGGAGAGAGTTGTTGGAGGACAATCTAAAATCTAAAATCTAAAATAGATGTGGTTGCCCTCAAGCAGCAGGTGCACGGAATATCGCACTTGTGTTCTAGGCATATCTTGATTTTTGATTTTTGATTTTAAGCTTTTGGAACGATTCCATATTTTACCCCTTCCTCGGCGCATTCCCTCATCTAGTAGGTTGGGTGGAGGGAGAGGGACAGACGGGGAGAAGCGGAGGGTGGGAGAGACCGGAAATTTGTTACAGGAAAATCTCAATCTAAAATCTCTTGACGGCGGTCCCCCCATTGCGGCTACGCTGTGAAATTAAGGCTGCTTTCCTCAAAGAGGAAGCAGCCCGCGTCGCCCAAAAATCTAGTTGCACTACCCAAAGCTGCTACCAACAGCAATCGACAGCTAACCGCCAAACTGATTACGCCAGTATGGAGGCTAATGGAGAATTTTAACACTCTCTGTAGCCGCCCTGCTCTGTGTTACCGTGCGGGGCGGCTGGGTTTTTGGGTTTTCCTAGAAAACCCAAAACCAGGAGACCATATTATGTCACAGGAATTCGTGCCTGACGATAACTTGTCCGCGCGTCCAAATGACGCCTCAGCAGTATCCGAACAGAAAGTCGTGCAAATCACGGTTGTCGGTTCCCGCGCAGCCGTGTTAGAAACCATCCACACCTTGTACCGACTAGGATTTGCCGCCGTCGGAGATTGGAGCCCGCCGTAGCGAGGTGCAAAGCCGGGACAAGTGATTAGCGTACTCATTCACCGTCACCGAAAAGCTTAAGAATTCGCCGATTACATCCACGTCGGGCAAGCACGGAAGGCACTTTGATCCGTGGGAACCTTAACTTGTAGGGGTTGTGCAGAAATTCGAGTTTCTGCACAACCCCTATCAACTTGTGATAGACCTTGATTTTAAAAAAAATTATGCTATTTATATTTTCTATAAACTTTCATCAATCAGTGGAATGAACATATCCATTATTGGCGATAAAAATTACACTTTGGGGATAGCAGCCCTGCTGAAATCCATAGAACTCAATGTTACCGAAGATCCGAATTTGCCTGTCAACGTTACTGTGGTATCAACAGGTATAAATACACAGCAAAAGGAAAAGTTGCAAAAGTGCTGCAAGTACGAGATTCAATGGGAAGAAGTTAAGCCGAATTACGGGGGATTGCTGTCCCTGTCGGGTTCTAAGTTAACTTACGCGAGATTGGAACCGGACAAATACACCAAGGTCAAAGACAGACTGATTTGGCTCGACAGCGACATGATAGTTCTGGGCAGCTTAGATCCTCTGTGGAACTTAGACTTTGAAGGAATGCCCGTAGCTGCTGCGCTCAATGTGTGGGGAAATCCAAACAACCCGGCGGATAAAAAACCTTATTTCAATGCAGGCCTCTTAGTTTTTAATCTAAAGCTTTGGGAGGAGGAAAAACTGTCTGAAAAAATGCTCGAAAACGCTCGTATCAACCTTTGGTGCGATTGCGACCAAGGAGCATCAAATTCGGTTTTAGAGGGAAGGTGGAAGCGATTAGAACAGATATGGAACAACCACAATACGGAGGATATGTCAACTAGAGTGATGCACTTTATATCCAGTCCGAAACCTTGGGAAAGTCTCCAACCTAATAAATTATGGCTGGAGATGTTGTCTCAGACGCCGTTTAAGGATGACCTACGCCTAATTAAAAATAATTCCGATTGGCTGGTGAGGCTAAATGTAAAATACAAACGATGGGAACCGTGGGTGAGGGAACCGATAACAAAAATTAAGAGCTATCTCAAAAATAAACTAAGGTAATACCTTTTGAGATTTGAGATTTGAGATTTGAGATTTGAGATTTGAGATTAAAAAATTGGGAAAGACTGATAATTAATGACTATCCGGTTTTGGATCACCGGGTTGCGGTTGCATTATTTTTTGAAACTGGTGTAACTTGAGGCCGGATGCTTATTTCCCGATCATTGCTTGAGGGGCAACGATTGATGCCTCTCAAGCACATTCATCTTTGGTGGAACAGACATTCGGCGCGTTTCCGAAGTATTTTGGTGAAACAACCCGGTTTCTGCGTAATTCTTGCTCTGCTGGAACAGACATTCGGGGCGTTTACCCATCAAAAGATTTATCTGCGGTAGAACAGGCTGTGCGATCGACTCAGAAGCCTTGTACATCGGGTTAAGCCAGCAGCAACGGAACGCTGAGAGCATTTTACCAGAGGATTTGTATTATACAACACCATCTTACCAACAACAATTAAAATAGTTTGGACTTGATGATATCTTTCACCATTTTTCGATCAAACTCTTCGCGGGGGGGCTTCCCCTAGCTGCGAAAGTTGAGAGGTTTCAGCCTCCTACTTGTGAAAATTGGTGCAAAATGTCAAATTAATCCTTAACCTTGTCAAATTACCAATTACGAACCTATGCCCCGTCGTCAAGACTTAAAAAAGATTCTTCTCATTGGTTCCGGCCCAATTGTTATCGGTCAAGCGTGCGAATTTGACTATTCAGGGACACAAGCTTGCAAAGCTTTGCGAGAAGAAGGTTTTGAAGTAGTGTTGGTGAATTCCAACCCTGCAACGATTATGACCGATCCGGAAACTGCCGATCGCATTTACATCGAACCTCTAACGCCAGCCATCCTCGAACAAATCATCGCTAAAGAAAGACCTCAAGCAATTTTACCGACAATGGGCGGTCAAACAGCGCTAAATCTAGCAGTTGCCGTCGCTAAAAATGGCGTTTTAGAAAAATACAAAGTCGAGTTAATTGGTGCTAAATTGCCAGCAATTGAAATGGCAGAAGATCGGCTATTATTTAAGGAAGCAATGGCGCGAATTGGGGTTGCAGTTTGCCCTTCGGGAATTGCAAATACTCTCGACGAAGCCAAAGCAATTGGTCATCAAATCGGTAGTTATCCGTTAATTATTCGTCCTGCTTTTACAATGGGCGGCACGGGAGGTGGTATTTCTTACAATCAAGAAGAATTTGAAGAAATGGCACAAGGCGGGATTGATGCCAGTCCAGTATCGCAAATTTTGATCGAACAATCTTTGATTGGTTGGAAAGAGTACGAACTGGAAGTAATGCGAGATTTGGCAGATAATGTGGTGATTATTTGTTCGATCGAGAATCTCGACCCGATGGGAGTCCACACCGGCGATTCTATCACCGTCGCCCCGGCGCAAACTCTCACAGACAAAGAATATCAGCGCCTGCGGGATGCTTCGGTGAAAATTATCCGCGAAATCGGAGTTGAAACCGGCGGTTCCAATATTCAATTTGCAGTCAATCCTGTCAACGGAGATTTCATCGTTATTGAAATGAATCCTCGGGTTTCGCGTTCCTCCGCGTTGGCCTCGAAAGCAACTGGTTTCCCTATTGCAAAAATGGCGGCAAAATTAGCGGTAGGTTACAGCCTAGACGAAATTTCCAACGATATCACCAAGAAAACTCCGGCGTCTTTTGAGCCGACAATTGACTACGTGGTGACGAAGATTCCCCGATTTGCCTTTGAAAAGTTCCCCGGTTCCGAACCGACTCTGACAACGCAAATGAAGTCTGTTGGGGAGGTAATGGCGATCGGGCGCAGCTTCAACGAATCCTTCCAAAAAGCCCTGCGGGGATTGGAAACAGGCCGCGCAGGTTTCGGGTGCGACAAACCGGAAAAGTTGCCGAGTTTGGAACAAATTCGCGCCGGATTGCGGACGCCAAATCCCGATCGCATTTTTACAGTTCGCCACGCGATGATGATGGGAATGTCGGTGGAAGATATCTTCGAGTTCACAGGAATTGATCCTTGGTTTTTGGATAAAATGCAGGAATTGCTGGAAACTGAGAAGTTCTTGAAACGAACGCGGTTGGAAGAGTTGACAAAAGAGACAATGTTTGAAGTAAAGCAGTTGGGATTTAGCGATCGCCAAATTGCTTACGCCACCAAAACACCGGAAGATCAAGTCCGCGCTTACCGCAAACAGTTAGGCGTAATTCCGGTTTACAAAACAGTCGATACCTGTGCCGCTGAATTTGAAGCGTTTACACCGTATTATTATTCCACCTACGAAGCGGGAGCGGCAATTTGGGAATTGGGCGATGAAGAAAAGAAAGTTTCGCCTGTAGGCCACAGTCTCGCGCCGGAGTCGGAAGTTTTGCCTTCTACCAAACGAAAAGTGATGATTTTAGGTGGCGGGCCCAACCGGATCGGACAGGGAATTGAGTTTGATTACTGCTGCTGTCACGCTTCGTATTCTCTAGGAGAAGACGGCTTTGAGACAATTATGGTCAACTCGAACCCTGAGACGGTTTCGACGGATTATGATACGAGCGATCGCCTGTATTTTGAACCGCTAACAAAAGAAGATGTTCTCAACATCATCGAAGCCGAAAATCCCGAAGGAATAATTATTCAGTTTGGCGGCCAAACCCCACTGAAATTAGCGCTTCCTTTACAAAAAGCTCTGGAAAATCACCCCGATGTACAAACAAAAATTTGGGGGACTTCGCCGGATTCCATTGATACTGCTGAAGACAGGGAGCGATTTGAAAAGATTCTGCGGGAGTTGGATATTCAGCAAGCTGCTAACGGTTTGGCGCGCAGTTTTGAGGATGCTTTAATAGTAGCTCAACGGATCGGTTATCCGGTAGTTGTGCGCCCGAGTTACGTATTAGGCGGGCGAGCCATGGAAATTGTTTATTCCGATACGGAATTGGAACGTTACATGACCTATGCCGTGCTAGTAGAACCCGATCATCCGATTTTAATTGATAAGTTCCTGGAGAACGCGATCGAGGTGGATGTCGATGCGATCGCCGATGTTACTGGCAATGTGACGATCGGCGGTATTATGGAACACATCGAGGAAGCGGGAATCCACTCCGGCGACTCTGCTTGTTCTATCCCTTACCAAACGCTTTCTGATGCAGCTTTGGTAACAATCCGCCGCTGGACTGTAGAATTAGCAAAATCCCTGAAAGTAATCGGGTTGATGAATATTCAATTTGCTGTTCAAGGGGAACAAGTTTTCATCTTGGAAGCTAATCCGCGAGCTTCTCGAACAGTGCCTTTTGTCTCCAAGGCGATCGGAGTTCCCTTAGCAAAAATGGCCTCGCGAGTTATGTCTGGCAAAACTCTAGAAGCTTTGGGTTTTACTGAAGAGATTATACCCACTCATGTTTCGGTAAAAGAAGCTGTATTGCCCTTTGCGAAGTTCCCGGGAACTGATACCTTGTTAGGGCCAGAAATGCGATCGACCGGCGAAGTCATGGGAATTGACACCGATTTTGGCAAAGCATTTGCCAAAGCTCAACTTGGCGCGGGACAAATGATGCCACTGTTTGGAACCGTGCTGGTTTCGATGCGCGATCGGGACAAACTAGCAGTTGTACCCGTTGTCAAGGAATTCTTAGAATTGGGTTTCAGAGTAGTCGCAACTCACGGGACACGCAAAGTTTTGCGAGAGCAAGATTTAGAGGTAGATTTGGAATTAAAACTGCACGAAGGACGGCCGAATTTGTTGGATTCGATCAAGAATGAGAAAATTCAACTAATTATCACCACGCCTTCCGGCGAAGAATCCCGGGCCGACGGCATCTTTATCCGCCGCACAGCTTTGACTTACAAAATCCCGATTATTACCACAATAGCCGGTGCCAAAGCTACAGCAGCGGGAATTCGATCGCTCAAATCCCACCCGATGGAAGTAAAAGCAATTCAAGACTATTACCCGCAAACCTAGACTGCGAAACACTCAAAGGTAGGGTGTGCACCGCGCACCTTACCCACAACATAGGGTGCACACCACCAAAACCTAAAAGTAGGGTGTGCACCACCAAAACCTAATCTGGATGAGAATCTAAAACTCCGCTAGACAGCATCAACCTCGGCCAAACTAACAAGAAAAAACCCATCCAAGCTAATAAAGGAAGCGCGACTAAAACAGTTATCCAAACAGTTTTAAATAAAAACCAACTACCGCTAATCAGACTCGTGCCAGTCAAAAGAATCGACCAAGGCTGACACCACCAAGGTTTGTAATTCCAAGGGCTAATAGCTTTTCGCTCGGAAAGTTTTTTATCAGAAATAGATTTCATATTTTCAGTAATTTTTTATGGATAATAGTCTGGCTAGCTGGATTAACTGAAGTTAAACATTCATCACCTCTTCTGCTGTCAGGGTTAATTCGGGAAAAGTCCGCGACACAATTCGTTCACTGCCCTTGAACGCGCTTCTTTGATAGTTGCCCTCTGCATCTAAAAGGTGGACAAATACAGTTGGAGTTTTGGGATTTCCCAGAAATTCCCTGCTACCAATTGCTAAATAATCGACAATCCAATACTCAGGAATTCCGAGGCGCCGATATTCGTCCAATTTGTCTATATAATCGTCCTCCCAATTTGTTGAGGTTACTTCTACAGCCAGTTGAATTGGTTCTCGTAAGGCAGAATAAGCAGAACGGTTCGATCGCCACAAATCGCGCTCTATTACGCTGACATCCGGTCTCCGCCCTTGTTCGATGCCGGCTTTACTTACAGTTTTGATAACTGGTGTGAGCCTGACCACGTAATTTAAGTTGAGCCGTTTAATTTCATCTTTAAATGAGTCAGATGTAAAATCAGCAACATCATCATGATTTCTTGTGGCATTCATCTCTAGAATTTCTCCATTTACCAGTTCATAACGTCCATCTTCGGGACATTCTACAAGGAATTGGTCAAAGGTTAATTTCTGTGTGACTGTTGCAATCATAAGATTTATCCTTATTTTGCAGTAATACTATTAGTCTATATTACCACAGGCAGGAATGAATTTGTTTTTTTGACCGCAGACCTCCAATTCTACAATTTAAAATCTACAATTAAAAATCTCAAATCGATTCAGGTAAATGGTAAAATGCGATCGCCCTAGCAATTTGCACTTAAATTTGTTACTGACTTGATACAGTAAAGTAACAAACCTAGAAATCGAGCCACTCCCAGGTCAACCCCGAACCATGAGACTAGACGAAGCCGTAGAATTTGCCGAAAACCCAGAGCCGCGCTGTCCCTGCGTCCTCCTGCTGGACACCTCCGGCTCCATGCAAGGCGCACCCATAGATGCCTTGAATGAGGGGCTGGAAATTTTTAGGAATGACCTAATTAAAGACGAACTAGCTAAAAAGCGAGTCGAAGTCGCGATTATTTCATTTGACAATCATATCAAAGTCGTGCAAGACTTCGTGACCGCCGACCAGTTCGAGACGCCACTGCTGACAGCTCAAGGACAAACCCACATGGGTGCCGGCATTCAGCAAGCATTAGATACGATTGCCGCGCGCAAATCCGAATACCGAAACAACGGCATTACCTACTACCGCCCGTGGGTATTTATGATTACCGACGGCGAACCTCAAGGCGAATCCGACGATGTTGTGGAAATAGCAGCACAGCGGATTAAAGAGGAAGAAACTAACAAGCGCGTCGCATTTTTTGCAGTCGGAGTGGAAGGTGCTAATATCACCCGTCTGGCGCAAATTGTCGAGCGCACGCCTGTAAAATTGAGAGGATTAGACTTTAGAGAGATGTTCATCTGGCTGTCGGCTAGTATGCAGAGAGTTTCTCACTCAAAAATTGATGAACAAGTAGCACTACCGCCACCCGGATGGGGAACTGTTTAGTCATTAGTTGGAAGTCATTGGTCATTAGTAAGTGACCAGCGGTAAGTGCGGTGTGCATAGCCCTACATAATAAGTAAGGTGTGGTGTGCATCGCCTTACCTAATTAGGGATAAATAAACCCGTCCAGACTTTGCATAGTTGTGAATTTACGAAGTTTTGAGTTAAAGAGTTATTAATGCAGAATTCATCCTTTAATTGGCAAGTTGTAGCGGCATCGGTGATAGGTAC
>NZ_JAUBQR010000179.1:0-13777 GCF_036701385.1 Microcoleus sp. Pol12B4
AACCGTCAACACCCAGCGAGATAAATTAAAGACGGCCGGCTTGCCCAGCTCAATCGTAAACGTAGTAATATTATATTGCTTGTCCCCTTCCATGTCGGGGATATCTTTAAAAATGGCGATCGCAAACGTAAACACCACAACAAAAACCGTCAGCACCCAAACTTCCGCAGGAATCCGAAAAGACATACTTTCCAAACTCCATCCAGAAAAAGCGCTTTTAGCCCTTCCCAAACCCAACACCCAATTAAAGTGTAAAAATAACCCTAAATTTACGATCGCGCCCCGCACCGTAAAAATGCACAGCGCCGCCCAAAAAGGAAACCGCTTCAGGCGAATTGGCGGCAGAGAATAAGCAGTCCCGATCGCCAAACTAACGCCAACGGTAGCCAGCAAAAACGGGCCTTGTAAAACAGCAGTCAAAATTGCTATAATTCCCGTTGCAATTACAATTAATTCCCCGGTTTTCCGAGAAAACACTCCCGAGGCGATCGGCAAATACGGCTTATTAATTTTATCAATTTCAACATCTTCTAACTGGTTCAATCCCACAATATAAATATTGCCACAAATGCAAGCCAACCAGGCAAAAACTAGGGGTCCAAATACAGGATTCACAAACAGTCGCGCGCTTTGGGCGATCGCGTACAACGCCAATACACTCAAGCTAGTACCCACAATTGTGTGAGGTCGAGAAAACTCCCAAAATGCCCTCACCCAGCTTTGCGGAGCCGAGCCCTTTTTATCAATCCAAGACTTGCCAATCGAATCATTGCCCATAAATCTCACACCCACACCAAACAAATAATATGCTCTAGGGTGTGCATTGCACACCTTGCTCCTCAACTCAACACTCAAAACTTCTCTGATATATGCCTGCTATTTTACAGCACAAATCATCCCAAAACGAATCAACCCGCTTTGATATCCACGGCTCATCAATCCGAGAGCAAGTGCTGCTTGAATAGTCGTCCAACCGCTCGTGAGCAAACCCCAAATTGCGCTCGGAGTCAAAGCAGAATCGATCACCACATCCCAAAAAGGAGCAACAGCTTTTGACCAATCAGCGGTGCGAATACTTGTCAAAGGCAAACTGCGGACAATTTCCTCGTATTCCGGCAAAGAAATCACGTAAGGCAAAGCATAAACTCGGTAAATTTCTGCCAATTGCTTTCTCTCTTCATCAGTTAATTCTCCCGCCGTTTCTCCCAGCGGGCGGTGACACCAAGTTGCCAAAATCAAAGTTCCTCCCGGCTTGAGCACGCGGCAGCATTCCTGCAAAAACTTAATTTTGTCGGGCATATGTTCGCCACTTTCGAGCGACCAAACCAAGTCGAAGGACTCGTCCGGAAAAGGCATATTCAAAGCATCGGCCACCAAAAAGTTCACATTGCTTTCTAGCCCAGCAATTTTAGCGCGTTCGGTCGCTCTGTTAGCCTGTACCGGACTCAGAGTAATCCCGGTCGCTGTAACGCTAGCGCCCGTTTTATTTAGTTCGGGCGATCGGCTACTCTCTCGATCGACCTCGCCATCCAACTTTAAATTATTTTGAGCGATCGAACTAAACTTTTCGGTCAAATACAGCGTGCTGCCGCCGATCCCGCAACCGACATCCAGAATGCGGTAAGATTCACACAGTGCCTTCTCTGTCGGTACTCCAGCCCAAGCCAGCAGTTCTTCTATCAAATCAATCTGAGCCTGTCGGCGCTCTTTTTTCAAATTGCCATCCGGGCCGTAGTAACCGTGGTGCATATGTTCGCCCCACACCTGCTCCCACAAACCGCTAGAAGCGTCGTAAAGTTGCTGAATTTGCTGGTAAAGTGTTGATGTCATCGCCGGATCGCAAGTTATTAAAGGAATTCTACCGTTATTTTCCCGCTGTTGTCATAGAATTTGGCCATTTAGTTCGATCGACCGCAAGCACTAGCCAGACAGAGATGTCCTTATTTGAAGCCCGAGGATCGATTTGTGGGCTCCCTCTAAAACCTCAAATCTAAAATCGATTTGTGGGTTCCTTCTAAAACCTCAAATCTAAAATCGATTTGTGGTTCCCTCTCAAATCTCAAATCTAAATCTCAAATCTAAAATCGAATGACTGTTTCGCGAACCATTGCTTTGGGCTTTCTCGCTGTCATCCTCACAGGTGCTTTATTACTGATGATGCCCTTTTCCACAATTGATGGAACTTGGAGCGATCCAATAACAGCACTGTTTACCTCTACTTCCGCTGTCTGCGTCACGGGATTGTCGGTTGTGGATGTCGGAAAATATTACTCTTTTTGGGGGCAACTGTGCCTAGTTTTACTGGTGCAAATAGGAGGCTTGGGCTACATGACAGCCACGAGTTTCTTGCTGCTGTTAGTGGGTCGCCGCTTTGGCTTGAAAGACAAAATTGCCCTGCAACAATCTCTCGACAAATCCGGGCTAGCCGGCGTAGTACAACTCGTGCAGTCAATTCTAGCAACTACGCTTTTGTTTGAATTAACAGGAGTGTTTTTGCTGATGACGGTTTTCGTCCCCCAATACGGATTTAAAGAGGGCGTATGGTCTGCTATATTTCACAGCGTTAATTCGTTTAACAACGCCGGTTTTAGCATCTATTCAGATAATTTGATCGGCTACATCACTTCGCCTATGGTTAACTTCACAGTCAGCGGTTTAATCATATTTGGGGGAATCGGCTATCAAGTAATTATGGAAATGTACCTGTGGCTGCGCGATCGTTTCAACAAAAGCCCTATCTGCACAGTTTTTTCCCTGAACTTCAAAGTTGTTACCACTACAACGGCTGTCCTTTTAATTTTAGGAACGCTAGCTTTTTTGGTGCTGGAATACGACAACCCAGACACTTTCGGCTCTCTAAATTTTCCTCAAAAGGTGATGGCAGCTTGGTTTCAATCTGTTACTCCCCGCACGGCGGGCTTCAATACAATTAGCATTGGCCAAATGACCGAAGCCTCGCTATTTCTGACTATCGCGCTGATGTTTATCGGTGCCAGTCCTGGCAGCACCGGCGGCGGAATCAAAACCACAACTTTTAGAATATTGTTTTGCTGTACCACAGCAGTTATCGAAGGCCAGGAAGATGTGGAGTGCTATCAGCGTCAAATCCCGCCACCAATGATTCTGAAAACTATTAGCGTAGTCTTCGGTTCCCTGTTGGTCGCGTTCACATCTGCAATTTTAATCGAGCTGACCAATCCCCAAGTAGAATTTATCGCAGCGCTGTATGAAGCCGTTTCAGCTTTTGCCACGGTCGGTCTTTCCACTGGGATTACACCCACACTTTCAGCGATGGGTAAGTTGATTTTGATTGCTACAATGTATATAGGTCGGGTTGGCGTGTTGCTGCTGATAAGTGCTGCATTTGGCGACCCCAAACCCAGGTCTTTTAAGTATGCTGAGGAAAGTTTGTTAGTGGGATAAAAAAAATCTTGCCTACTTGCTGATAATCTAAACAATGGGTGACAACCCAAATCAACTTTTACTACTTACCCAAAAATCAAAAGGAGGCGGCGCTGTCTCTGCTAAAACTTAAACAGCAAGACGCTCAGCGCTGGATATTGAGTGAACCTGTCATCTTTGAATTTTTTTCGCACTTTGCGTGCCGACAACAAGCAGTTTGCAGTTATTGGTTTGGGACGCTTCGGCAAAGCTGTGTGTTCGACTCTGCACGGCTTGGGTTACGAAGTTTTGGGAGTTGACACCGATGAAAAAAAAGTAACTCAAGCTTTGACCGATCGTATTGCTGCTCACGTTGTGCAGTTAGATTCTACTGAGCCTAGCGCTCTTGCGGAAGCGGGTATATTTGAATTTGAAACAGTGATTGTGGCGATCGGCAATTACCTAGCCGAAAGCATTACCACCACCCTAAATCTTAAGGAAGGCGGGGTAAGTCACGTAATAGCCAAAGCTTCTTCGGAAACTCACTTAAAACTGTTGAAAAAAGTGGGTGCAGATCATGTAGTTTTTCCAGAACGAGAAATGGGCTGCTCTTTGGCCCGGATTCTTACACAGCCCAGCATTTTAGAACGGTTTGACCTCGACCCAGATCACAGCATCGTTGAGGTGCTCGTTCCTGAAAAGTTTGACGGTAAAACCATCTCTGAATTGGAGCTTCGGCGCAAGTATGGTTTGAACTTGCTAGCAGTCGGGCGCGCCGACAAGTTCGAGATTAATCCGGAGCCAAGCGAACGCTTGAGAAAGGGCGACGCGATGGTAGTAATTGGTTCTAATAAAGATATCAATCGCTTGCCAATTTAACAGCTCGCCATTTTATGAACATATAGCAACACTCCTTGACTCAGAAACCCGGTTTCTTGGGTTCCGAGTGCCTAAGTCCTAAGCAATTATTGCGGGATGTGTGAAAATTTCATAACCTCACAAACCCGTTTTATCTTAGATAAATCGGGTTTCTCTGTCGATCTTTATGTTCTAATTTTTAACTGAAATATGTAAATTGAATTTCACCAGTTCTGGGGTTGGTTCCGTCTTTGTGACCCCCTCGGAGAACCTAGCCAGACAAATCGCGAAAAATTTTCACAACGTAGCAGTACCCGATCGCGCTCCCGCAAATCCTAGGAGCGCTAGCCTTGAAAATTCAGCCCACTTTCAAGATTTTTTGCAAATAAGCTTTGCCAAAAACCACCACCGCCAAAACTAGAGCGAGTTCAACAGGCCAAGGACACGCCGCCACAAACCAAATTAACGAACACACTCCAATAATTGCAGCTATCGGAGCCGGAATTCCGTCTAGCGTTCTGTTGTCAGTCCCGGCAGTCACCCACCAAGCAACCAAGCAGACCGTCAAAGGAATCAAGCAACTTGTGATCATGATTTTTACCCCATCAATGTTTTTTACATATGGCATCTGAGTATATTGTTACAATACATCAAAGATTCAGAAGTGCACCATCAATTGCGATAAAATTTAAGGTTAGGTAATTCATACTCTGGGGTGATATATTTTGTAATTTTTAGCTTAGCCTCTCTCCGAAGGCAGAATTAGGCGGGTATCTAGCATGATTGGGGGATTTTATTTCGGCAGAAGTGATGAAAGCTTTCTACCTGGAGACGAATAGCGATGCGCCCATCTCTGCAAGTTATACTCAGGATTGCAGTCAGTTACTGTAGAGCGTGAATCAATGCTGGGCAAATTTTTTCGCAAGCCAGAATCAGAAAACCTCGATCGAGTCCCCCCAGGTCAATACCTAGCCAACGGCTTTCCTGTGCTGACCTACGGTGATACACCCTCCGTCAGTATTGAGAGTTGGGAATTTAAAGTCTGGGGATTAGCAAAACCAAAAACCTTCACTTGGTCGGACTTCCAGGCCATGCCCCAAAGTAACTTTACGGCTGATTTTCACTGCGTCACCCGGTGGTCAAAACTCGATGTGCAGTGGACGGGAGTCAAAGTCACAGATTTTATGAACTACATAGAAGTCGATCCAAAAGCTCTGCACGTCATGGAACACTGCTACGGCGGCTATACTACCAACATTGCGATCGCCGACTTCCTCCGAGAAGAAAACTTTTTCGCCCACACCGTCTTCGGCGAACCTCTGTCAGCAGACCACGGCGGCCCAATGCGGCTCGTAGTTCCCCACTTGTACGCTTGGAAAAGCGCTAAATGGATTAACGGCCTGGAGTTTACAGAAACCGAAGAACTAGGTTTTTGGGAACGCAACGGCTACCACCAGCGGGGCGAACCTTGGGCAGAGGAACGCTACAGCGGTCTTTTTTGATTCGGGCGATCGGGAGCAAAGACGGGCCGAGAGCTTCTCTATACAATCTTTATTGAGGGGCAATCCGATCTTTTACTGCTTCAGTCTGCGGAAACTGCATCCCCTCGATCGCATCTTTGGGATATCTCACGCCACCGTATCTACTTAATTCAACCAAAACACGTAAACCCAAAGATCGCAGTCTGTACGTACTTTACCCGATAGATAAACTACTTTAACTCCCCTACAAAAGTCCCAAAAAACAAATATTCCCAGTTTCTGGTTAATATAAAACTTCTTTAACTGTCAGTACGCACAAATATTACCGTATTTATACTTAAGTGTTTGCTGTTCAGGATTTAGACTTGAGAATTAAATAAAAAATTAGCAGAGGTCAGCTCCAAATCAGTTGCGCTACTCCGCGCTCCCATGCCAGTGACTGCAAGGTTTCCATCCACGCTATTTATAATTATTTAGTGGCTATTTGTAGGGAGCGATCGCCTGCTGATAGATGCGATCGACAGCATTTGTGAAGGTTCTGTAAAGGCTTGATAAAGAATATGTCAAACTTTACCTAAAGTGAACCAAATACAAAGAAAGTATCGCATAATGAAAATATTAAGACCCTCGCACAAAAGGAACAGGTTATGAATACCAAACTCTTATCCGCCCTAACAGCTACCGCAGCCGCCACAGCTCTGTTTGGCGCCGGAGCTCCAGCTCAAGCCGCCTCCTTTGGTACCAACGGGATCACATTCGGACAAAATCAAGATGTCCAATTTAAATTCAACGAATCTCACGGGGCCTTCACTTCCTCTTTGGCAATTTACGAAGTGAACGGCTTCGCACTGACCAACGTTGCTAACCTGTTTTCCGAAACTAAATCCTCAGACAACGGTGGCGCTAGCGACTGGAAAGGAACATTAGGCAATACAGTCTTGGGTTCAGGCTCAGCATTCTTCACATTCCTGGCCAATAAAGTTTACACCTTGGGACTATCAAGCGATAACGGCATGGTATACTCGACATCGGGGCTGAATCTGAATGTCGCCTCTACCGGCAGCCAGCAAGCAATATTTGGCCCGTCATCCTCCCTGTGGAACGCCCTCGACAAAGAAACAACTGCCACATTCCAAGCAGCCGGACAATTCACAAACGGATTGAATTCTCTGTTTAACGGAGGCACGCTAATTGGCTTCGACGATCGCGGTAACAGCAACGACGCAGACTTCCAAGACTTCACAGTGAGCGCAGAAGCAGTTCCAGAACCGATGACAATGACTGGTTTGGCTCTCGGTTTAGGTGGCTTGGTTGCAGCACGCCGTCGCCGGGCTAGCAAGACGACTTCATGATTTGTTTCAACCGGAACAATCTCATCAATTACGTTTGACAACAAAATAAAGTTCTATTTGGAGGCGCGCTAATGAAAAATAGGCTCGCCTTTTGCTTGATTTGAAAAGTCGGGAGAAGTCAGAGGGACGTTCCGCCACGCAGCAGTGTACGGGATTTAATGGATTTAACGGATGGAGGGGATGGCACAAGTCAAGAGTGAAGAAGTCCGACAGGAGAAACAGGATTTTTCCCACTCTCCGACTATCCCACTCTCGCCCTCTCCCTCTCCCAACTCAAAATTCCCAACTCACTCACGGTAAAGGGTTCGATCGTACAAAGTCACCGCTACCGATTGAAGAATTTTAATGTCCCCCCAGACGCACGCTACTTTAATCGCCTCCACAACCACAGTTTTTGTCCGTTGCACCTGTGCTTGTTCCTGCAGCTTCCAATGGGGGAAAATAAGATGCAAATAATCTTGCTTAATGCCTAAACTCTCAACTTCTGGAGTTGTTTGGGACAAAACGCCTTCGACTTCGGAAATAGCTTTAACCAAGGTTTCAATTGCTCAGGAATGCCGAGCTTGTAGGCTAAAATTAAACGCAGGTTGGTTGGCTGGTGTGTAAGGGTTATTAGTACCCGCACTGAATTGGTAAATTTGATCGCCTTCAGTACGATAACTGGCTCTCCCCCATCACTAATAATTTGAGTTGAACGCAGCAAAATCTTTTCAACAGTACCTTCAAAGCCTTCTACAATTATCCGATCGCCCCATTGAAACGATTCGTGCAACAGCAACAATATCTTACCTAAAAAGTATTTTAAGATGTCTGGGAACCCGAAACTAATCCCTACTCAACCAAGTCATAACAAACCAATGATATCTGCCGGACGCCAAGCTGGGAACGCAATCACGCAGGCGCTCAAACTGCTAGCAGCCCAAATGAGAGTGTCAAATAATTCAAGAATGCCATGCTAACACCAAAAATTGAGATTGATCGGCCGACAGGAATGTTTGACTCTTACTGTGGGGGTGACTCCATCGACTCGTTCGCTAATCATTAAAACACAATCAAAATTTCAGATTAGCAGCGCCGACCCCGATCGAGTAAAATCACAGCACTTGCCCGCCGATGACTTAATCTGCTAAAACTAACAAAGTTTGATGATTTCTGAGAAATAACATACATGGTTGCTACATCCGTCAAGATTAAACACGAAGTGAAAGACTTGTCCCTCGCCCCCTTGGGAAAGCAACGCATCGAGTGGGCCGGCCGGGAAATGCCCGTTTTGCGGCAAATTCAAGAACGCTTCGCTAAAGAAAAGCCTTTCGCTGGCATTCGCTTGGCTGCTTGCTGCCACGTAACCACAGAAACCGCTCATTTGGCGATCGCCATCAAACTCGGCGGTGGCGACGCCGTACTGATCGCCAGCAACCCCTTGAGCACTCAAGATGACGTAGCGGCTTGCTTAGTTGAAGACTACGGCATTTCCGTCTTCGCCCTCAAAGGAGAAGACGCGGCTACCTACGAACGTCACGTCTACACAGCCCTAGACCACCGCCCCAATATAATCATCGACGACGGCAGCGACGTGGTAGCCGCACTGATCCAGCACCGCCCGAACCAAATTTCCGACTTAATCGGAACTACCGAAGAAACTACCACAGGCATCGTGCGCCTGCGGGCCATGTTGAAAGACGGCGTGCTGACTTTCCCCGCAATGAACGTCAACGACGCCGACACCAAGCACTTCTTTGACAACCGCTACGGCACCGGTCAATCTACCCTAGACGGCATTATCCGCGCTACCAATATTTTGTTAGCAGGTAAAAATATTGTGGTTGCAGGTTACGGTTGGTGCGGCAAAGGCACGGCACTGCGCGCCCGCGGTATGGGTGCTAACGTAATTGTCACCGAAATCGATCCGATTCGGGCGATCGAAGCAGTGATGGACGGTTTCCGCGTCATGCCGATGGACGAAGCAGCAACAGTCGGAGATATATTCATTACCGTTACCGGCAACAAACACGTCATTCGTGCCGAACATTTCGAGACAATGAAAGACGGCGCAATTGTTTGCAATTCCGGTCACTTCGACATTGAAATTGACCTCAAATCCCTCGGCGCAAAAAGCACCGACGTGAAAACGGTTCGGTCTTTCACTCAAGAATATCACCTCAATAATGGCAAATCGATTATTGTGTTGGGTGAAGGTCGTTTGATTAACTTGGCAGCAGCCGAAGGACACCCCAGCGCCGTGATGGATATGAGCTTTGCTAACCAAGCTTTAGCCTGCGAATATCTGGTTACGAACAAAGGCAAACTAGAGCCTGGTATTCACTCAATCCCCGTGGAAGTTGACAAAGAAATTGCCCGTCTCAAATTGGAAGCAATGGGTATTCACATTGATACCTTGACGGCAGAACAAATAGAGTACACAAACTCTTGGACTTCGGGTACTTAATCATCGTTTATCGTTCCCCGACTGTACCGGGGAATGAATGCAACGAGGCTCTGTTTCCTCCCTCATGGGGAGTCGAGGCAGAGCCTCTAGATATGCGTTACCCGGCACAGTCGGGTAACGAGCAATGACTACAGACTTCTTCTTACCAAATTAGTGAATCAAAATGGTTGAATGGATAACTAACACAATGCAGTCGATGGGGTATCTCGGAATAGGGCTGTTGATGTTTTTAGAAAATCTTTTCCCCCCCATACCCTCAGAATTGATTATGCCCCTGGCAGGATTCACGGTATTCCAGAACAGAATGGAGTTTTCACCGGCCATCGCAGCAGGAGTAATCGGTACAGTTTTGGGTGCGCTTCCCTGGTACTATGCCGGTAAATTATTGAGCGAAGAACGCTTGAGGAATTTAGCCGACAAATACGGTAAGTGGATCACAGTATCGGGCGCCGATATTGACAAAGCAAATAGATGGTTTAACAGACACGGCAACAAAGCCGTGTTTTTGTGTCGTCTAGTACCCGGAGTTCGCACCATAATTTCCCTGCCCGCTGGCATCAATAATATGCCTTTAATTCCTTTTTTAATCTACTCAACAGGTGGCACTCTTTTATGGGTAAGTTTCCTGACTTTTGCCGGATATAAACTCGGGGAAAATTATACACTTGTAGACGATTATCTGGGGCCGGTTTCCAAAATAGTTGTGGTGATTATAGTCATCTGGTGTATTTTGTGGATTGTGAAGAAGAATATGCAAAAAGAATAAAATTTTAGATAAATGCAGACATTCGCAAAAACCTCTGCGTTTATCTGCTGTTATCTGCAGTTAACAATCAATTTATCAAAAGTTTATACAAATATTTAGGATTGATTGAGGTTTAGGGAGACAATCGTGGCAAAATAGGGAACATTCCTATCCCCGCCGTTAAGATATGTACGAAAAGATTGTCGCCCCAACAACAGGTTCTAAAATTACTTTCAAAGACGGTTCGCCGATCGTCCCTAATGACCCGATTATTCCCTTCATTCGCGGCGACGGTACCGGGGTTGACTTGTGGCCTGCATCCCAGAAAGTCATGGATGCTGCGGTAGAAAAGGCTTACGGTGGCGATCGAAAAATCAACTGGTTTAAAATCTATGTAGGCGACGAAGCCTGCGATGTCTACGGTACTTACCAATATCTGCCCCAGGATTCCTTAAACGCCATCAAAGAATACGGAGTCGCCATCAAAGGGCCACTGACAACCCCAATCGGGGGTGGCATTCGATCGCTAAACGTAGCTTTGCGGCAAATCTTTGACCTTTACGCCTGCGTGCGACCCTGCAAATATTATGCTGGAACACCATCGCTCCACAAAACTCCTGAACTCCTAGATGTAATTATTTACCGGGAAAATACAGAAGATATTTACCTCGGGATTGAATGGGCAAAAGGCAGCGAAATAGGCAAAAAATTGATTGAATTCCTCAATAATGAGTTAATTCCAGCAACACCAGAACATGGCAAAAAACAAATTCGCCTCGATTCGGGAATCGGAATTAAACCCATTAGCAAAACAGGTTCTCAGCGTTTAGTACGGCGCGCGATTACCCACGCTTTACGGTTGCCAAAAGATAAGCAGCAAGTAACTTTGGTGCACAAAGGCAACATCATGAAATACACCGAAGGAGCTTTCCGAGATTGGGGTTATGAATTAGCCACTACCGAATTTCGCGCTCAGTGCGTGACTGAAAGAGAGTCTTGGATTCTTGGCAACAAAGAAAAAAGTCCCAACATTAGCTTAGAAGATAATGCCCGCCAAATAGACCCTGGATATGATGCTTTGACGCCAGAAAAACAAGCCAAAATCCGTCAAGAAGTCGCCGATGTTCTGTTTGCAATTTGGGACAGTCATGGCAGTGGTCAGTGGAAAGAAAAAATTATGGTCAACGACCGAATTGCTGACAGTATTTTCCAACAAATTCAAACCAGGCCGGCCGAGTATTCGATTTTGGCGACAATGAATCTGAACGGGGATTATTTATCCGATGCGGCCGCCGCCATTGTCGGCGGATTGGGTATGGGTCCCGGCGCGAATATTGGTGATGAATGTGCAGTTTTTGAGGCAACTCACGGCACTGCACCGAAACACGCCGGTTTGGATAAAGTCAATCCCGGTTCCCTGATTTTGTCCGGGGTGATGATGTTAGAATACCTGGGATGGCAGGAAGCTGCAGACTTGATTAAGAAGGGTTTGGGAGCGGCAATTTCTAACGGTGAAGTTACTTACGATTTGGCGAGGTTGATGGAACCGCCGGTGCCTGAGTTGAAGTGTTCGGAGTTTGCTGAGGCGATTATTAAGCACTTTGCTGATTAGGTTTTAAAGATTTTTTAACCGCAGATGAACGCCGATAAGATTGGTAATATCTTTGTCTGTCTGCGGTTAAAAAATTGCTATTTTTGCAGTTCGGGAACAGCCATGCCCCGCTCAACTGCGGGACGCTTCTGTAAGGTTTCTACCCAACGTTTGAGATGGGGGTGGTTGTCTAGGGTTAATCCTTGAAATTCGTAAATAGCAACCCAGGGATAGGTAGCAATGTCGGCGATCGAATAATCGCCGCAGATGTATTCGTGTTTTGCTAGTTGAGTGTCTAATACTCCGTAGAGTCGCAAGGTTTCTTTTTCGTAGCGCCCAATCGCATAGGGAATTTGTTCGGGTGCAAAGCGTTTGAAGTGGTTGAGCTGACCAAACATCGGACCGACGCTGGCCATTTGAAACATCAGCCACTCTATAATTTGAAAGTATTTTTGTTTGTCTGCAGGCAGAAATCTGCCGCTTTTTTCGGCAAGATAGATCAGAATAGCGCCAGACTCGAAGACGGTGATGCCGTTATCTCGATCGACTATCGCCGGAATTTTGCTGTTGGGGTTGATTGCGATGAATTCTGGGCTAAATTGGTCGTTTTTGGTAATGTCGATGACGTGCACGCTGTAGGGTAAACCTATTTCTTCGAGCATGATCGAGACTTTGCGACCGTTCGGTGTGGTAAAAGTGTACAGGTCGATCATAAGTTGTCCGCCTTTTCTCAAGCAGGTATAAACTATATTATAATAATTTAAGGCAAATAGCTAATCATAATGGATATTATTCAAATTCTCAAAGACGATTATCAAAGATTTCCCAAAAATCAGACTTACAGCATTTACGCCAAAGATGTTTATTTTGAGGATCCGGTGAATCGATTTACAGGAGTCGATCGCTACCGCAAAATGATCGGGTTTATGGGGACTTTTTTTAAAGAAATTAAACTAGACTTGCACGGCATTACGCGATCGTCCGATATTATAGAAACTCGCTGGACTTTGAGCTGGCTCGCACCGCTACCTTGGCGACCTAAAATGGCGATCGCTGGTAGGAGCGAACTGAAAGTCAACAGCGACGGTTTAATTGTTTCTCACATCGATTACTGGGACTGTTCGCGGTTGGATGTGATCAAACAGCTTGTATTTCCTCGGAAAACTAATGTTTGATAATTTGTCTTAGGTTTTCTAGCAATCAAAAATAGTGTTTCAAGAGCGAGATCCCTTTTTTAACCGCAAATGTTAAGCGGTTCAGCATCTAAAACACATATTGCACTATACAATATGATGATATTTTAAAAAACTAGATGCCTAGTAAAAACTTCCTCAGTTCCGAGACAAAAGAAACTTTACAACAAGCATTAAAAGAGCATGAGAATCCAGATATCCGGCAAAGAGCTTTAATTTTATTGTTTTTAAATAAAGGAAATATACAAGCTCAAACTGCTGAACTAATTTGATGTTATCTGAGAAAATTTGCTTAGGGGAGCATACATGGTGATCCTGATAATTTAGGCAGTTTTAAAGATGATAGAATGAAAGGTAAGTACCGAAAAGCTACAAAAGAATATATTAGACCTCTTGCAAAAGTCATTCTGAAAGGTTAACTAGCAGCCGGGAAGTCCCTCGGTATATTTAGAGGGGATATATTGGAGTGCTTGCACGGAGTAACCCGAATAAATTACCGCAGGGATGAAAGGCGCGTCGGTCGGAGGTACGGAGCCCGACAACTATAGAACCCATTTGATATCTTTTAACCACTCGGTGGTTGCTCACTCGCTGGCGATGTGAGTAGGGTCGATGTTACGCAAACGGTCAACATGGATGCTTGCAGCTAGTCGTTTGGGTAGTGCCCTGAAGGAAAGGATGGAGTAAACTTAAGCTACTATTAAAGAGAAGTGTTTGCCATTGGTGATAT
>NZ_JAUBQR010000412.1:0-1995 GCF_036701385.1 Microcoleus sp. Pol12B4
CTTGTGGCTGGAAACGCTGTGTACGGACTGATTACCGTGATTCACGTTTCAACGAATCGCACATATCTTTGCCGTGCTTGCCGTGGCACCGTGCCAATGCTTCTGACCCGGCGCGAACCAGATCGCATCCCCCGGACGAATTTGCTCGATCGAGCCGCCCCAGCGCTGTGCAAGACCGCAGCCAGCCGTGACAATTAGGGTCTGTCCCAACGGGTGGGTGTGCCATGCTGTCCGAGCACCAGGCTCGAACGTGACGCTGGCACCAGACGTGCGTGCTGGTTCGTGCGCCTCGAACAGGGGGTCAATGCGGACAGTGTCGGTAAAATACTCAGCCGGTCCTTTGGCCGAAGGCTGTGAGCCACTTCGTTTAATATCCATTTTTTAATTCCTTCACTTGATGCCATTTCGGTGGCTGTCCCAATCGTAGAAATTGAGCACTAATCGCTTCTCTATCAATAGGGATGGATTTTTTAATAAGCAAGGTTAGCTTTGAGGACATTTTGGTTGTCACTCAGCAGGTTTCTTGCCCAATCAAAACTGAGTTTTCTCTTGTATAAAAATCCAGACGCTTGCAATTCGCCGGAATCGTTTTTGATTGCTTTAGCCTCATTCTAAGAATCCTCAAGGGCAAGCAATAGAACGATCGTCTAAGATTGTTGTACAATCCTGCAAACTTAGAAACGAACGCTGCCAAAACGACTGAAAAGTCCGCTCAGTCATGGTTGAGGCGGGCGATCCCTCACCACAAAGGGGTGCCAATGTCAAAGCGATCGACGTAAGTCCGTTGGATGCAAATCTTTTGGACGCTGTGGTGCGGCTCGTCAGGCTTCTAGATTCCCCTGCTGAAGCAAATGTTCTGGCACCACTGATTAAGCGGGAAATCATTTACCGACTCCTGATGGGAGAGCAAGGTGGTCGGCTGCGTAATATCGCAGTTCTGGGTGGCTCTACCCACCAAATTGCTAGAGCAGTCGATGGACTTCGTAAAGACTTTAACCAGCCGCTGCGGATTGAAAGCATCGCACGAGAGCTGGGAATGAGTGTATCGAGCTTCCACCATCACTTCAAGTCTGTCACTGCCATGAGTCCCTTGCAGTTCCAGAAGCAACTGCGGCTGCAGGAAGCTCGCCGTCTGATGCTGGGGCAAAACCTTGACGCTACCAGTGCAGCCTACCGTGTGGGTTATGACGATTCCTCGCACTTCAACCGAGAGTACAAGCGGCTCTTTGGTATACCGCCGATGCGCGATGTGGAGCGGCTGCGAGAAGCTGCTAGGGAGATTGCGAGTTCAACATGATCTCCTGAAGATGCCCTTAAGACGGTGGAAGATGAAGATGAGGAAATTCCGTTTTAAGCCAGGATTAAGGCAAGCGTGTCACACTTAAATCTACTTGTAAGGATTTAGTAAATTACCTGCCTCCTGCTGACACTCCTCAATATAATTTTTTAAAGTAGCTAGGGAGTTCTCAGGTGTTGATTTAAGCCCTGAACCAAAAACACTCTTAATTGCTGTATCACATTCTCGAACAGGAACAATGAGATCCCTAATAGTTTCAAAGCCATCGGCTTCAATATTTTTGAGAACAAGCTGCTCTAAGCACCATAATCTATGATTGAGAGATTCTTGAATGATAGGTATGTTAACTTTTGCTAAGGCTTTGATGAATCTTTTATCTCCAGTAAAAATCTGAGCAGATTTATCTTTTTGGATAATTTGTATAGCATGACTTGTGAGCCTGGCTTCACCTTGATCGATATTTTCAATATTGGATAATTGGGTAAAAATTTCTTGGTCAACATCAGATTCAGGTATTTTTGGTAAAGTCTTAGTAAGGTAAAGAACTTGTTTATAATTAATCAGAGAATCTTCTGGCTTTCGACTTTTCCCTCTTTCAATTTTTTTCCAATTACCTTCAAATTTACTGGAGTTTAGACTAACAAGGGAAAGAAAAGGGAGCCTGTGATTGGCACAGGCTCCCTAAAGGCAGAAAATTG
>NZ_JAUBQR010000180.1:0-13672 GCF_036701385.1 Microcoleus sp. Pol12B4
CCTGAAATTAAATCGGGTCATTCTGATGATTTTGCTAGTTTAGCAGAAGTTATCGGTCGCCGATTCCGAGGATTGAAGGAAGAAGAAACAGGCAAAATGGAAGATGGATTTAGCGATTTAGAAGAATCGGCAGAAATCAGCAATTTATCCTCGGTTTCTCATACTATTTCCGACAAACCCGACTTAATTATGATAGATGGCGGCAAAGGTCAACTCTCAGCAGTTGTGGCTGTTTTGCGAGAGATGAATTTGTTAGAAGAGTTGCGGGTTGTCAGTTTGGCAAAGCAGCGAGAGGAGATATTTTTGCCGGGGGAATCTTTGCCGCTGCAAACTAATTCTGAGCAACCGGGCGTACAATTATTGCGCCGGGTGCGGGATGAGGCCCACAGATTTGCTGTGAGTTTTCACCGCGATCGCAGAAGCGAGAGAATGAAGCGATCGCGCCTTGATGAAATTCCCGGATTGGGACACCACCGACAAAAACAATTGTTGGCGCATTTTCGGTCGATCGATTACCTCCGTTTAGCGACTCCCGAACAGTTGGCAGAAGTTTCTGGGATTGGCCCGCGTCTGGCGCAGCAAATTTACGATTATTTCCACCCGTAAAGTCTTATGCAGCATGGGAGACGGGGATTTTTGGGGCGAGGGGGCGATCGGCGCGCAAGTCCCGATTCAGCCCCGATTCAGCCTGTGTGAGGGAGGTCTTCAAAATTTTTGAACAGATCTCTTGCAATTCCCAGAGGCTTGTGGTATGTTTAGTTTCTGTGCGCGGGCATAGTTTAGTGGTAAAACTTTAGCCTTCCAAGCTAACTATGCGGGTTCGATTCCCGCTGCCCGCTTGCGCCTACAAAAACCTCAAACCAACGAAAAATCAACGGTTTGAGGTTTTTTATTGCCCAGAATATGGGTGAGTCGGGGCTCAAAGTGACTATCAAATGACTCTCAAATAACTACGAAATGACTATCAAATGACCTTTTTGGATACAATTTGGAGGCAATGTGACTAGAATTTGACTAGAAATATGCAGCCCATAGTCAATAGCGGTAAGGTACGCGGCAGAAGAACACCCAACCTAATTAGGTTCTGTGTAAGTCCTGTATCTGCAAGAATAATTGGTTAACATAGAGTGCCCTGATTTGACAAGATTGCCGAGCGCACTCAGCTTGAGTTATGACTGATTCGGAGTCGCATCAGTCACAAGGAGAGCCCGTGAAATATTTTTCAGTAGTAATGTATTTGCTGCGGGAACGGCAACAGTTTCTCGAAGAAATTCGCCAAGGTGTCAAGCTCAAATCTAAAATTTTCGGTTTGTTGATTTCTAGTACCGTATTTTTTGGCATTTACGGAGCGATATTAGGTGCATCGAGTACGTGGATGCAATGTCTAGTTTCAGCAATTAAGTTGCCAGCACTTTACTTGCTGACGCTGATTATCTGCTTTCCCACACTGTACTTTTTTAATGTCATGTTTGGTTCAAAACGAACTTTTGAACAGTATTTAACATTGTTGATGACAGCGATGGCGATGATTAGCGTTTTGCTATTTGGATTTGCACCGGTAAGTCTGTTTTTTCTCCTAAGCAGTACCAATTACAATTTTTATTTGGTGTTGAATGTTGCTATTATGGCAATCACAGGATTTTTGGGCGTAAGTTTCATTTATCAAGGAATGCACTTTCTGTCCGAACAAGATGCCGAAGGCAAAGATATCAGGCTAAATATTTTGCGCTTTTGGTTGGGACTCTATGCGTTTGTTGGCACTCAGTTGGGATGGACGCTAAGACCGTTTTTTGGGTCGTCGGGAATGGCTTTTGAACTCTTCCGAGACCGAGAAAGCAATTTTTATATGAGTCTGTGGCAATCAATTATGTCTCTGGGAGGATCGTAATTAATCCCACTTAAAGGAGATTTTGAAGAGTGATACAAGCGGATTTGGAACAGTTAAAAATTTCTGAGAAGGAGTTGGAGGATTTGAGCGGAATAGCTTTGAGCGACGGTTTTGCAGCGGATTTTTACCGACCTGCTGCACTCCGGGACGGCAAAAAGCTGTTTTCTCTTTTGGTGAATGAGTTGCTGATATTTTGCGTCACATTAGTTGTTTCGCTGCCTGTTGCTTTACTGGCTAATAAACATAATGTTGGTTTATTTAGCGATTCAGAGATATTTGTCCGTGTTTTACAACTAACTTTTGGTTTGTCGCTAGCGATTACTGTTGCTTGGAATGTCTATAAATGGGTTAAGGCAAAACCTTTGGTAACGCTGGCGGGCCTGCTGGATGAAGTTGAGAAGTATCATGAGGTGATTCAGGCTTTAGATATTATCGATCGCCTAACGGCTGCTGGTAATTTACAAGCCAATTTAATTAACCGAAGAGATGCAATTGAGGCCTTAAAAATTACTAGAGAAAGTTTAGTCTGTGCTTTGAAAACAGAGAGAATTCTCAGGGATAATCAGCAATTTATCGGCCGCCGTTACGAGTTATTTGCTAATATTGAAAGTAATTTGGCTGCTTTGATGGCGGTGGATGTGAGCGATCGGGCGACTGAATACGCGCGGTTGCTGAATGAAGCTTTGGAAATTGGGATGAGTGTACACAAAGAGGTAAAAAAGTTGCAAAATGGGCGTTAGAGTTGCTGGAGAGTTCGTGGTTTATAGTAAAAATAGTAACTGAGATATTGCACCATGCTCAAGAACAGGCATCCTGCCTGTTCCACAAAATTAAATTTTCTTGTGGGGTGGACATCCTGCCTGCCCCTGAAAGGCTTATTGAAAATGGTGCAATATAGAAGTTACTAATTTTTTTTTTGCACGGGAATTTTCACTACTCAAAAATATCCAACTGTTCGCCCTCCAACTCTTTTTTGCCATTTTTTTTAACACCTTTCCGCAGCCCGATCGCAATTTTGCTATGTTTCTCAATCTGCTTCATCACCTGTCTCGCCCTGTCAATCACCGACGGCGGTAAACCCGCTAATCTGCCCGCTTCAATTCCGTAAGATTTGTCAGCACCTCCCGGCTGAACTTGGTGCAAAAATACGATTTGATCCGGCAACTCTTTCACTGTCACTTGATAATTGGCGACATTATCCAAAATAGAAGCTAACTCATTTAACTCGTGATAGTGAGTCGCAAAAATTGTCCGCGCCCGAATCTCATTTGCTAAATATTCTGCCACAGACCAAGCAATCGACAGTCCGTCAAACGTCGCCGTTCCCCTGCCAATTTCATCTAGCAAAACCAATGATTGCGGCGTCGCGTGATTGAGAATATTTGCAGTTTCGTTCATTTCCACCATAAACGTAGACTGACCGGTTGCCAAATCATCGACGGCGCCGACGCGGGTAAAAATGCGATCGCAAATTCCCAAACTCGCAGCTTTCGCCGGCACATAACTGCCCATCTGCGCCATTAACTGGATCAAACCCACCTGCCGCAAGTAGCAGCTTTTGCCGCTAGCATTCGGCCCGGTTAAAATAATTAAATCTGGGCGGTTTAGCGATTCTTCCCGACCCAAAAAAGCCGAATTAGGTACAAAAAATCCCGGCGGCAAAGACTTTTCCACGACAGGATGACAACCTTCAATAATTTTAATTTCCCGACTTTCTGTCATAGTCGGGCGGCAGTAATTCTGGTACACTGCTACTTCTGCCAAACCGCACAAAACATCCGCCGCCGCCACCGCGCGGGAAACGTTGCGAATAATTTCGGCGTGTTCTCCTACCTCCGATCGCACTTTAGCAAAAATATCGTATTCCAATTGATTTAAATCTTCCCGCGCTGTCAGAATTCGCACTTCCCTTTCTTTTAATTCTTCAGTGCTATAACGTTCTTCATTGGTGAGAGTTTGCTTGCGGGTGTAGTCCTTCGGCACTTGGTCTACTTTCGATTTGGTAATGCTGATGTAATAGCCGAAAGCTTTATTGTAGCCTACTTTTAAATTAGAAATTCCGGTGCGCTTTCTCTCAGTTGCTTCTAAATTGGCAATCCATTCTTGGTCGGCTGATGCAGTTTGCCGCATTTCATCTAGCATGGGATTGATTCCCGATCGAATCAAACCTCCTTCTTTTAAATGAATCGGCGGTTCATCTACTAAATGATCGTGAATTTTACTTGCTAATTCTTCTAAAATTGGCGGTACATTTTGCAGCGCTTTCAAATAGGGCGAGCGCCCTTGGGCTGCGATCGAAGCTAATTCCGGCAGTTTGCCCAGAGAATCAGCTAAAGCGACCAAATCCCGCGCGCTAGCTGTTCCAGAACCGGCGCGGCCTGTCAGTCTTTCGATGTCGTAAATTTGGCGCAGCAACTGCTGAAAATCTTGGCGCAGACCGTTATTTTCTACTAATTCTTGAATCGTGTCGTGTCGGGCGCAAATGCCTTTAATGTTGAGCAAAGGTTGCAGCACCCAGCGGCGCAAAGCGCGGCCTCCCATTGCGGTGCTGGTTTTATCTATCGCCCACAGCAGCGAACCGTGAAAAACTCCATCTCTCACTGTTTGAGTGATTTCGAGATTGCGGCGGGTTTGGTAGTCGAGGATGAGAAAATCGGTGAGAGTGTAAGTGTGCAATCTTTGCAAAGAAACTGCTTTTTCCTTTTGAGTTTCTTCGATATATTGCAGCAAACCGCCGGCGGCGCGCACTGCGAGGGGCAAATGGCCGCATCCCATACCTTCAAGCGATCGCACTTTGAACTTTTGCAGGATTCTCTGTTTTGCTTCGGGCAAAGTAAACGGAATTTGCGATCGCAAAGAATAGCAAAACGAATTCGGCAAACAATCGGGCAAATGCTCGGATTTCTCTCCGGGCCTCAACATAGTCACCAAATCCGGCGCATTAGTCGGTACCAAGACTTCCGAAGGTTGCAAGCGCAGTAATTCGAGGGTTAATTGTTCTAAAGTATCTGCTTGGGTAGTGACGAATTCCCCCGTAGAAATATCTGTATAAGCCAATCCCCAATGTTCCCCCGCTATCACAATTGCGGCTAAAAAATTATTTTGCCGGGGTTTGAGCATTCCATCATCAGTCAAAGTTCCAGGAGTGAGAATGCGGGTAATTTCTCGCTTGACTTGGCGGCCTTCTTTAGCAGCAATCGAGGCGTCTTCAACTTGGTCACAAACTACTACAGCATACCCTTTTTCTACTAACATTGAAGTGTAGCGGTCTAGGGCGTGGTGCGGCACTCCTGTCATCGGTACTCTGCCAATTTCTTTGCCGCTTTCTTTACTCGTACAAACAAGTTCTAATTCCCGCGAAATCGTAACTGCATCTTGGAAAAAACACTCAAAAAAATCTCCTACCCGAAACAATAAAAGTGCGTGGGGATACTGTTCTTTCACTTCCACATACCGCTGCATCATCGGCGTTAGCTTGGTGAATTCTAGTAGGCGGTGGTCGGCATTGCGGATGTTGGGTTGAGTGGGGTCTGTTGGGGTAGATGCAGTGTAAGGCATAAAAGGCGATCGATAAATTTTAATCTTTAACAACTTTAGCGCAAGCTCGGCTTTTAGCTCTAACTAATATACAATATTTGACGATTATTTCTCCTTAAGCAGGGTGCGTGATTCTCAAGATTTGGGCGGAGTGTTGAGCTATACAAAAGTCACACACCCTACTTAATAATCGATAAACCCGCTTGTACTTGAGAATTTTTTGGTCGCTTTTTATCTAATGTGAGCTAAAGTCTCGGAGATAGTGAGATTAAGTGAGAAGTGTTTATTTATTGTGAGAGAAGAGCGCTCGGCGATCGACAAAAACAATCTCAGCTATGTAGTAGTTAGCTGTTATAGCAGATGTTGAAGGAAGAAATAAAAAGGAAAAAGGAAAAAGGAAAAAGGCTTTAGTTATCTATGAGAGAAGGAAGAAGGCTTTAGTTATCTAGGAGAGAAGGAAGAAGCAATCTTAGGCAACGGTTTCAGCAATTAAGAACGTTATAACCGTCGGGTGCGGTTGCTATAACTGTTGGGGCTTAACAGAAGAATGTGAAATCTCCCGCACTTTAGCTGGAGGATAAGCTTTACATTTTTATTATTGAAAACAGCCGGAAGATAGATTTATGAATTATACCTCCGATAGAGATAAAATTTATTTTATCGGGTTAAAGTAAAAATTATCCAAGTAAGTAATTTATCAGCGTAGTAAGTTTAAGATTTAAAAGCAAAAATTTGCTAGCTAGTAGTTAACTAGAGGAGAACGAAATAATGAAAGCTCTTTGCTGGCACGGAGCAAATGATGTGCGAGTTGATAATGTACCAGACCCAACAATTATCAACCCGCGCGATGCGATAGTTAAAATCACGTCTACAGCTATCTGCGGCTCAGATTTACACCTCTACGATGGCTTCATCCCGACAATGCAATCGGGCGACATCATGGGGCACGAATTCATGGGGGAAGTAGTCGAACTCGGCAGCCAAGTCAAGAACTTAAAAAAGGGCGATCGCGTCGTCATTCCTTTTACTATTTCTTGCGGCAGTTGCTTCTTTTGCAACCGCGATTTGTGGTCGCTGTGCGACAACTCCAACCCCAATGCTGGGCTGGCTGAAAAAATGTTCGGTCATTCCCCAGCGGGACTGTTTGGCTACTCACATTTAACGGGCGGCTATGCAGGAGGCCAAGCAGAATACGCGCGGGTTCCGTTTGCAGATGTCGGCCCTTTAAAAATTCCCGACGGACTTTCAGACGAACAAGTATTGTTCCTCACCGATATCTTTCCTACCGGTTATATGGCGGCCGAAAACTGCGACATTCAGCCGGGGGATACTGTAGCAGTTTGGGGATGCGGGCCGGTCGGACAATTTGCGATCAGAAGCGCGTTTATGCTGGGGGCCGAGCGAGTAATTGCGATCGACCGCATACCGGAACGCTTGCAAATGGCGGCTGCGGCGAAAGCTGAAATCATCAATTACGAAGAAATGGACGCCGGGGAAGCCGTCACCGAAATGACAGGGGGACGCGGACCCGACTCTTGCATCGACGCGGTGGGAATGGAAGCCCACGGCACCGGTCTCGACGCTTTGTACGACAAAGCCAAGCAAGCCGTGCGGTTGGAGAGCGATCGACCTACGGCCCTGCGACAAGTAATCCTCGCGTGTCGCAAGGGTGGCACAGTGTCAATTCCCGGCGTTTACGGCGGCTTCGTTGACAAAGTGCCATTAGGTGCAGCTTTCAACAAAGGCTTGACCATGAAAATGGGACAGACGCACGTTCACCGCTATTTGCGGCCTTTGCTCGATCGCGTTCAAAAAGGCGAAATTGACCCGTCCTTCGTAATTACGCACCGAATGAAATTGGATGAAGCGCCCCACGGCTACGACATTTTCAAAAACAAAAAAGACAACTGCATCAAAGTTGTCCTCAAACCCTAACTCGCATTTACCCTTCACGGAAAAACTATGCTTTTACAAGAAAAAGAATCAGGCGACTTGATAGAAATCCTCGATGTAGATGCTTTAATCAGCCCTACAAAACAAGAAGTGCCGGGAAAAAATCAAGCTGGTCAAGAAGAGCAAGAGAAAGCAACTTTTCCAAAAAGTAATTTACTCTTTCCTTCCGGTGAAGCTCTGCCGCGCTGCTGGACTGAGGAAAATTATCAAACTCATTGATTCAACTGCTTCTTCCAATCCCCCTTAACAATGAGGATTGGAAGGTAAGGGATGGACACAGCACATAAGTGTCCGCTCAACCCGAAAAACCGCTCTCCGATAGGGTTTAAAACCCCTGCTGGAGGGCGGTTTTGACGTGTTTTTTGACAGCCGGAGGATACAGCGCTGTGTTTGTTTAAATAGAATGTAAGATCGACTAAATTTAATAGAGTCTTTAGTTCGCGGGCGCGAGAAACCGCATTAAACTAAAGTGATAAAGATAACAGGCTGTGATTGAATTTCTTTATGACTAAAAGCTGATTCCCCTCCATCGGTGGCAGCGTTACAAATAATGAAACTTGTTCAAAACACCCTGGGAGGACTTCCCCATGTTTTACCATAAGAAGCCACTACAGTATTACAAAAGACCAGAAAAGCCAGATGCCGTTTACGCCAAGAAAATACAAGAACTAATTGGCGGTACATTTGGCGAAATGACTGTGATGATGCAGTACCTATTTCAAGGTTGGAACTGCCGAGGTCCTGCCAAATATCGCGATATGCTGCTTGATGTCGGTACAGAAGAAATCGGGCATATCGAGATGCTAGCAACTATGATTGCTCACTTGTTAGATAAAGCTCCTGTATCTATGCAAGAAGATGGTTTCAAGGATGCTGTGGTGGGTGCTGTGATGGGTGGAAACAGCCCGCGAGATGCGATCGCCAGCAGCATGAATCCGCAGCACGCAATTGTATCTGGTTTGGGCGCACTTCCTAGCGACAGCGTAGGGTATCCCTGGAACGGCCGTTATATCGTTGCTAGCGGCAATCTTTTAGCAGATTTTCGCTCCAATTTGCACGCCGAATCGCAAGGAAGATTGCAGGCTGTGCGGATGTATGAAATGTCAGACGATCCGGGCGTGAAAGACACCCTGAGTTTTATGATCGCCCGCGACACGATGCACCAAAATTTGTGGCTGGCGGCGATCGAAGATTTAGAAAGTTCGGGAATGGAAACAACACCCGTTCCGAGTTCCTTCCCGCAGGAGTTGGAAAAGTCAGAATTTGCTTATCAGTTTTGGAATCATTCTGAAGGTTCCGAAAGTAGCGAGGGACGCTGGGCGAAAGGCAAATCAATGGACGGCAAGGGCGAGTTTGAATATGTAGCCAATCCCCAACCGTTAGGGCCAGAACCACTACCCCCGCTGCCAGAACCAAAATTGCACGGCACTGGCATGAAATAGCCAATCAAAAAGTTAGTAGTCGAGTTCTATGTCCCCGATTGAGTAATTAAGTAATGAAGGACTAAAGTGCTTACTCCTAACCTAACAAAAACTAAAGTTCTTACTAGAAACCAAAGGTTTTTAGTAAGAACTTTACTCGTAGATTTACTAATTAATTAGTTAAGGACTTTAGTCTTTACTACAAACCAAGTTTTGGCAAAAACTCTAATAACAAAGAGCAAATAAGTTATGGCATTGCAAGCAGTAATTCTCGATATTGACGGTACTCTGACGCTCAGCAATGACGCCCACGCTCAAGCTTGGGTAGAGGCATTTGCGGCTTACGGCTACGAGGTGCCGTTCGAGAAAATTCGCCCGCTAATTGGCATGGGAGGCGACAAAGTTATACCCAAAATGGTATCAGGACTTTCCGACGAAGCAGGCGACGGGAAAAAGATTGCACAGCGGCGCAAAGAACTGATTATTAACCGCTTTGCTCCCGAACTTTCTCCAACCCCCGGTTCGCGGGATTTGCTGTTAAAAATGCAGAAAGAAGGATTGCGGCTAATTATTGCTACTTCAGCTACTACTGAAGAACTTTCCGGTTTGCTGAAAGCTGCACAAGTTGACGATTTATTGGATCAAGCGGCGACATCGAGTGATGCAGAAGCTTCTAAACCGGAACCGGATATTGTGGAAGCTGCTTTGAGCAAATTGCAGATGGAAGCGAGTCAGACTGTGATGTTAGCTGATACTCCTTACGATATCGAAGCTGCGGGCAAGTGCGGGGTGCCAGTAATTGCTTTTCGGTGCGGAGGTTTCGATGATGCTTCGCTGGCAAATGCTGCGGCAATTTACGATCACCCTGCTGATTTGTTGGCGCATTATGACGATTCTATTTTAGGGAAAAAGGAATTAGGGCGTTGCTGAATACAGGTATGAATTCAAGTTTTCGGAATGGCTATAAGCCAAGTAGGGTGGGTTTTGTAACATCAAGCGAAAAGTTGATTCATACGATGAATCAGCAACGCCAATATTTCTTTTGAATTTCTAGCGCTTTGTCTAGCAATGTCTAGATGGGCGAATCACCTAAACTCTGTACACTAAATTATTAGTCCTTACTGCATCTCTTTCACCATACCTTTTATGTCAGATCAACCTGCAGCAGAAATCGAACTGCTCCGTGCGGCGTACGCAGCCTTTAACGCGCGAGATATTGACGCTGCCCTTGCCCTCATGACTCCGGACGTGGCTTGGCCGAAAGCGTTCAAAGGTGGTTTTGTCCGTGGGCCTGAAGAAGTTCGCGCTTACTGGACGGAGCAATGGAGCGAAATCAATCCGCACGTCGAGCCTGTTTCCTTTTACTCGGAGGAGGTCGGGCGCATTTTGGTCGATGTGCATCAGGTCGTGCGTGACTTGGCTGGAGCTGTTCTTGCCGATGAGCACGTGGGTCATCGATTCACCCTTGAACACAGCTTGATTCAAGCTATGGAAGTTTGTCCACTTCCATCGTCCACCCCTAATGCCTAACCACGCGCTCCAGCTAACAGGCAAAAGTAGCGGACTCCGAGGGCTTGTCGCAATTGGGAAATTTTGAATTCATAGCTGTATTCAGCAACGCCGGAATTAGTAGCGCGTTGAAGTAATACGGGCGCTAGCGGGTGGATTGCCACTATTAAGCGCGATCGCTCACAATCCACTCTACCTGATGGGCTTCTGTGCGATCGGGAATATCCAGCCGCGCAGCTAATTTGCGAATGACTGCTTCCGGTACTGTTGCTGTGCGCGATCGATTCCGGTGCAATATTTCTTCTAGAGGTACTTCTAGATAAACAATGCGAATCCGCGCTTGGTAAGCAGCAAAAAAATTAATTAGCTGTTGCCGCATTTGTTTAGCGGTATTCGTGGCGTTCCACACAAAAGAGCGCCCCTCATTCATGTATTCGCGCGCTCTTTGTTTGGCGGCTGTGACCACATTTCCAGGGGTTTCGTCGGGAGGGACATTCATCTCTTTTCGCAGTGCATCCAGCGAGATTACTGGCAAATCTGGGAAATTTTTCCGAATCCAATAATCTTTACCGGTTCCTGGCAAGCCAGACATCAAAATTACTTCGCATTTAGTGTCGTCAAATGCTTCGTAATCCGGGTTTCCATTCTCTTTGCGGAAGTAGATAAATCTGCTGTGTGCGGATGGAAATTGTCGGGGAGAATCTAAACAATTATTTTCTTGACAAAACTCCCGAAATAGTTCTATTTTATCGAGCAATTCTTGTCTGTCGCCACACTGTCGGCCGCGCACGTCTGCTTCGGCTAAAAGTGCGAGGAAATCGCAGCGGACAACTTGACTGACTTTAATTACCGACTGCTGCGGGTTGGGTTTGTCGATCAGCCAGATGGGTAAACTGCCGAATTGGACGATCGCCACAACTGTTTCGCGAATGTCAAACTGCACAGGCGGGTCGAAGTTAGATAAAATTTGTCTGACCATCCTCGCACCTTGGCGGGCGTGACCTTTTGAGCTAATTCTGCCGTCGGCTTCTATTTTTGTAAAGGCTGGTTTGGCGACATCGTGCAGCAAAGCGGCGGCAAAAAGTATCGATCGTTCTTTTTCGGGAAGTTGCCGCCAATTCGGGGAAGATATTAATGCTTCGCAGACCATTCTGGTATGAATTAAAACGTCTCCTTCGGCGTGATAAATCGGGTCTTGCTGACATCCTTTTAAGTTTTGAATCCAATCGAAATGATTTTGAATGCTGTCCCAATCCAGAAACCAATCGGGGGGTTCGGGACAAAAGGGAAAAGTCCAAGTTGCCAATGGCGATAACAGTGCATTCATAAATTCACCTGCTGGTTAACTAAAATTAAATAAATTCACATCTGGCCGCAGAATATTGGGTATAATGGGGCGATTTAGCCAATGTCCTTCGGCATTTTTAATAGCCGTCAAAAAGCTGGCACGCACGTATTTGTAACGCGCCTTTACTATGCCATCTTCTTCGACTTTAATGTACAGACCCTCCATGTGATCGCTCTTGTCAGTCTCTTTCAAGCATCGTTCTTCATCTAACCCCAATTCCCGACTGTACAAACGCAAGCGTTCTAAATGTCCGGGTTGAATAAAATTAGATTTTTCCATAAACTGCATCATGTGCTTGGGAGATTTCAGCACTCCCGAAAACAGCACGGGAACGGACACTAACGGCAGTCCTGTTAACAACTTGCGGCGGGATTCTGTACTCAGAAATTGACTGGTTTCTAAGTCCAGCACGTCGTATTCCATAAAATAGTGTGGCAAAAAATCATAAAAAACAGTGTGTTTCGCATAAAGCCATTCGCCGTAAAGAATGTAGCGATTTCCCAGCACTTCTCCCAGCGCCCCGCTGAGACTGAAAGCCCACTGTTTGAATAAGTTAAAATGTTTTTCCCTCGGCCCGCCGGTGAGATAGTAGCCGCGACTTTGCAGCAGCATTTGTCCATCTGGTGCGAAGCTGATGCCTGTATTAGCGCCGTCTACCTTTTCTTCAATCACTGTCGGGCGATCGCTCAGGGCGCTAAATGGCACGCTGTCGAGGTCTTCATCACCTGGTTGGAAACGCGAACCTTCGATGTGATAAGTTCTAGGATATTTAACAATTTTGAGCATCAGCCAATCCCTTTTACATTTTAGATTTGAGAGGCGACCCCATCCAATTTTAATTTTAATTTTAGATTTTAGACTTTAGAGGCGACCCAATCTATTTAACCATTATAATGGAATGAGCACAAAGGAGCGTGTAAGTTGAAAACTCAAAATTTCCAGAGCATATCATCAGCAATCGCTGGGGTTCTATTAGTAGGCGCGCTACTCATCGGTTTAAACTCTTTTGTCGTCATTAATCCAGGCGAAGCAGGGGTAGTCAGTGTTTTAGGAAAAGCCACAGATGGAGCATTGTTAGAGGGGTTTCACCTCAGACCCCCGCTAATATCCAAGGTAGATGTGTACGATGTAACAGTGCAAAAATTTGAAGTTCCCGCCCAGAGTGCTACTAAAGACCTTCAGGATTTAAATGCTAGTTTTGCGATCAATTTTCGCCTCGATCCTGAGAGAATAGTTGATGTCCGAAGGACTCAAGGCACTTTGGAGAATATAGTCTCAAAAATTATTGCTCCTCAGACGCAAGAAGCATTTAAAACAGCGGCTGCACTGAGAACTGCCGAACAATCTATTACTCAAAGAAGTGAACTGAAGCGAGACTTTGATACTGCGCTGAAGGAAAGGCTATCAAAGTATGATGTAATCGTACTCGATACGAGCGTTGTTAACATTCGATTCTCGACAGATTTTGCGAAAGCGGTTGAGGAGAAACAGGTTGCTGAACAGCGGGCGCAAAGGGCTGTTTATGTGGCTCAGGAAGCAGAGCAGCAGGCTCAAGCTGACATTAACCGCGCTCAAGGTAGGGCGGAAGCTCAAAGACTTTTGGCGGAAACTTTGAAGGCTCAAGGCGGCGATTTAGTGCTGCAAAAAGAGGCGATCGAAGCTTGGAGAAGCGGCGGCGCTCAGATGCCAAAAGTGCTGGTTATGGGATCGGGTTCGAGTCGGGTTCCTTTCATTTTTAATATGAGCGATATTCAGGAAGAACCAGAGCACCCGCAAGTGACCAACAATTAAAATATGACAGAGGGTAACAAACCCCGTGTCTCCGAAAATATGGGCTTTGCTAACCAGAAATCTCGCAAGAAACCGGGTTTCCTCCGAAAGCGCACATAAGTCCTATGAGAGTTGCGGGAATATGCTACACTTCTGAAAGCCACAATATAACGACAGTTTGAAACCTGTCGCTATAAAAGCGAAGTCCGCAATTAACACGCAGGCAACACACTCATTTTAGGAAGC
>NZ_JAUBQR010000181.1:0-13580 GCF_036701385.1 Microcoleus sp. Pol12B4
ACCAACCAATAATTTCGTGTGATATCCTTAAGCCAATGCTCAAAGTATCAACCCGAAGGCTCGCAGAAGAAAGCTGATTTTACCCACAAAATATCCAAGAGGTCAACATGGAAAGAGAACAGGACGCTCATATCGTACCCATTAGCAACCAGAGCCGACAGGTGCAGCAATTTGCCGTTGACGAGGGAGAAGAGTTAAGCGCGCAGCCTCAGAAAGGATTGAATGTAAAACCGTTGTTGAGGACTTTTCAGCGACAAGCCCTCATCATTATTGGGATTATAGGTCTAGTGGGCGCTGGAGCTGTTTATCAGATCCAGGGAGGCAAGAAAACATATCAAGGCGATTTTCGGATGCTAGTAGAACCCGTGACAACGGAGGCAAGAATTGCTGACCCCGCTGCCCTAGCCAATCGCAGCGAGGGGGGAGGAGTACCTAATCGAGATTTTTTTAGTTTGGACTACGCAACTCAACTTGAAATTCTCAAGAGTCCTCAGATGCTTTCTGCTATTGCCAAACAAGTCCAAAAACGATATCCAAAAGTTACAGAAAAAATTCTTGAAAAAGAATTAATTGTTTTGCGGATGGGAGAAGATCAGATGACGCTCACTAAAATTTTGCAAGTTCGCTTCATGGGGGATGACCCTAAATTAATTGAGTTCGTTTTACAAGAAACTAAAAAGAAATATTTAAAGTACAGTCTTGATGAACGCAAGACTCGGATTGGTGAAGGTGTTAAATTTATTGAAGACCAGCTTCCAGGACTCAATAAGCGCGTAAACGACCTGAAATCGGAGTTACAGGTGATACAGCAGCAGCAAAAGATTACCGATCCTAAAGAACAAGGCGCGCAATTAATCCAGCAAGTTCGTACCGTAGAAACTTTAGAGTTAGAAACTCAAAGGCTACTGCAAGAACAAAAAACGCTGTACGCTAACTTGCAAAAACAATTAGATTTTACACCAAATGAAGCTATTGCGGCTTCAGCTTTAAGCGAAGAACCTCAATATAAAGAGTTGCTGATCAAGGTTAAAGAAGTAGAAGGTCAGATTGCTGTAGAAACAGCTCGTTTTAAATCGGCTAACCCTATAGTGGAAGCTTTAGAGCGCAAGCGGGCAAATTTAGTAGCTTTGCTCAACCAGCAAACTGATAGAATTTTGGGGCAAAACTTAGTAGGCACCCAAGCTAATTCTAAAGTTCAGAATTTTCAAAATTCTATTCGCATAGGCTTGATTAAACAATTGGTGGATACTGCTAACCAAGTTGAAGTCTTAGAAGCTCGCCTTCAAGCAATCACCCAAACTAAAAATAATTTAAACCGACAAGCAACAGAATTCCCCACCATAGCCCGCCGCTACAACGAACTGCAACAGCAATTAGAAGTAGCCGCCCGCACCCGCGATCAACTTTTAAGTCAGCGGGAAACTCTGCGCGTCCAAGCAGCTCAAAGCCAAGTACCTTGGGAAATAATTTCTGAACCAGGCATACCGCGAGATGAGAAGGGCAACCTGATTCCAGTTGCCTCGAAAGCTAAAAATAAATTAATGATGGCAGTTGTTGGAGCGCTAGTTTTGGGTCTGGGAGCTGCTATCCTTATTGAAAAGTTCCGCAATATTTTCTACTGTGCTGATGACGTTAAAGATGCGGTTGAAGCACCTTTATTGGGAGCAATTCCTCTGGACAAAAATGCTAGAAAATTGCCGCCTTCTATTGCTAATGCCTATGCTTATCTGGAAGGAAAAGAGGGTAATAAGAAAAATGCTGCGGAATTTATAGAAGCTTTTGACTCTCTTTATACTAATATCCGCTTTCTTTCTTCCAATCGAACGATTAGCTCTTTGGCAGTTGGTTCGGCTACAGTTGGTGAAGGAAAATCTACCGTTGCTTTAAACTTAGCTCACGTGGCAGCGCTGGCGGGTCAGCGAGTGCTGTTAGTAGACGCGAATTTGCATTCGCCCAGCGTGCACTTGCTGCTGGAACTGCCTAATGTCAAGGGATTGAGCAACTTGCTCGACCATAAAAACGAACCCAATGAAATTATCCAACGATCGCATCTAACAGATAATCTTTTTGTATTAACTGCCGGTCTCCCTGGTCCTGGTACTGCTCGACGGCTGGCATCATCTGGGATGCAGTATTTAATGGAAGAACTTCAGGCAAAATTTGACTTAGTTATCTACGATACGCCGTCGCTCGTTGACAGTAAAGATACGAATTTTTTAGCTGCGCGCACAGATGGCATATTGATGGTTGTAGCAATTAAGCAGGTTCCCTTGTCCGTAGTTCAAAAAGTTTTCAGTCAATTAGAAAATTTTGGCATACCATGCTTAGGTACAGTTGCGAATCATGCCCCTAAACGCAAGAAGTATCCAGCATCTAGAGCCTCAGTTGTTGAAGATAAAAATGAATATTTGAATTTGGCACCAGCATCGTCTCGTATCCGCAAACTAGCTCCTAAAAAAGAGTGATACCCCACAAAGCTGAGGGAGCATCTTAGTGAAAGCACCCAAGGGAGGAATTGGAAGCAGGAGACAGGAGCCAGTAGGAAAGACTCAGAAAGAAGGAGCCAGAACAAGTGTTTTTACAAATATGAGATGCTCCCACAACGATTATCTGCTGCCAACGCGCACCCGTTGGGGAGTTCAAAGTCTGCTGCTGGGCTTGGGGCACCGCGAAACTTTTCGGTACACGATCGCAGGTGGTGATGCACTGTTTTTGAGCAACCTTAGCAGCAATTATTGCATTTGACCACCCCAGTGGCGCTGAAAAATCCATAAAACATCTCGTTTTTCTCTTTATTCAGCAAGCCCTATGTAGGGTGTGTACTTGGCACTTTACCGCGATAAATGTAACCCGCTATAAGTAGCGCGTAAAACCCATTTTTGTGTAATTCCTGTAAGTGTAAATATTTAGGGACATCCCAAACTTTCGCGGGTAGGAACTCCCGTCACGGGATTGACACCATCTGCTTTTTCGCACAGGATAGTTACTTGATAAGCGTCGATAATCGCGTCAGTAAAATCTGCGCCAGAAATTGCAGCATCAAAAAACCGAGTTCGAGTCATAATTGCCTCGGAAAAATTAGCATTCGTCAAATTAGCGCCGTCGAATGTAACTCTATCTGCCAAAGCACCGGATAGGTTAGCACCTGATAAGTTGGCATTTAGTAAAACTCCCTTAGTCAAAATCGCATTAGTTAAATCAGCACCTTGAAAATTTGTTCCCCGCATTTCGGCAGCGACAAATGTTCCCCCCGCTAAATTTGAGTTGGAAAAATCGCGATCGGACAAATTAATATTTGTGTAATTAATATTTGTTTTCGGCAGGGCAAATGCCGGAGTAGCACTCAGCAGCACCCACCCCAAAGCCAACACTAAACTTACAAATAGGTTTAGGAAAATTCTGAAAACACTTTTCACAGATATTGCACTCATGGTAATTGACTCATGACTAATTAAAATCGCTTTACCCAATCTTCGCCAACGCGAAGCGTCAAGTCAGAATTTATTTCACCCGTAGAAGATGCTTCAATTTTACCGCCTCCTAATTCTTTTTGCAGTAAATTAGCTGCCTCTAAATCGCCTTGCTGAACAATAATTTGACTTTGACGCTCCTTCTGGGGCGAATCCTGCACTACAGATACATTAAAAAAGCCCTTTTTTGTGAGAAATTCACCAACGTTTTTTGCGGTGGTCGGTTTGCTAGAAGCATTTTGGACGGCTATTTTGAGGTTTTTGGGCAAAACGGGCGCGCTTGGATTGGGAAGTCGTCCTTGGGCAAAATCCAGCACGCCCGGGTTTAAATATTGTGTCATAATGCGCTCAAGCCCGATCGCATCTACAATCCAATAACTCCTCAAATCGGCTTGTTCTGAACTAGAACTTCCAGGCAACATTACCATTTTAAAATTCTCTCGATCCAATTGCAAACCAAAATTTGCCAGCGTCAATATTTCCTCATAATTTAGGTTTGTATCCACATATTTTTGCATCAATCGCACAATTTGTGGCAAGCGCACCAATACTGATGGACTTGTGAGGCGGTTCCGAATAGCTTGAATTAAAGATTGCTGCCGCTGAATGCGACCAATATCTCCTAAACCATCGTTGCGAAATCGAGCAAATTGTTCTGTTTGTTCTCCGTTGAGAGTTTGCCATCCCTTGGCTAAGTTTATTTTTAACTTTTGGGCGCTATCTGTATACGACATGGCGCGAGGTACAAATACCTCAACTCCGCCCACTAAATCGACTAATTCCCGAAACGCATTGCTGCTGACTCGCACGTATCGTTCAATTCTCGTATTGTTCAGCATACTGCTAACCAATCGAGTCGCCAAAGCTGCTCCTCCCGTAGCATTGGCTTCGCTAATTTTGCTAAAGCTAATTCCGGAAACTTCGACTTTAGTATCTCGTGGAACTGAAAGCAAACTAATAGATTTATCTCTAGGATCGAGGTGAAATAAGAGTATTGTATCGCTGCGGCCCTCAAAAATCTTAGGGCCATTGGCTGCGGCTTCAGGTACGCCGTCAATTCCCAATATCAAGATATTAACTGACCGCGACAGGCGGTATCCAGAGCGGTTGGAGGATAGATAGTCAAAGCCAGTCGCCTCTAATACTCTATTGATAATTGGGGGTTCCACGGGAGCTAACAGGGCAGTAATTGCCCCCATTGTGGCCGAGATGGCGGCGGTGAAGACTAGGAAAAATAGCCCCACTATATACAGGAAGAATTTAGGCTTTTTTCGAGAGGTTTGATCGACTGGTGTAACAAAGTCTCTTTTAAAAATTGACAAGTTTTTCATTGACTTGCTGTTGGTTATTGCAGTTTTTCAGCTTTGCAGTAAAACTTGGGCGGTGCTTCTGGAAAGTATTTGAACATAGCCGGACACAGCCAGCCTTCGAGATTTTTGGATTCCCACCGATACCAGTTACCGCCGTATTCTGCTTTCAACCACAGCATTTCTGCTTGATATCCGGGAAATGGATTGGCTGAAAATAAAAGTCGGAAACCTTGAGCGGCATTGGGAATGTCTGCGACGAGCGCGTTAATCATTTCCGGGACGCCCTGAACAAATGGTTCTCGCACAAGTCCGACTCGCTCGTCGTCAAAAACCCAGGTGTACTGTTCGCGATAGGGGTAAATTACCATCATGGCATTGGACATGGTATTTTCCTCTTTTCCTTTCCTTTGTTTTGTCTGGGAAAATGCAAATGTTGATACATTATATTGTGTTGCGCGGAAGTTGGGCGCTATCCGATTTGACAACCCTGTTTTCACTTAAGAAATTTCGCGGGCTATTTACAAACTTTATTGGGCTTGGGGGGATTGGAGAAATCTATGGCTATCGGGCTTGAGAGCAGTTTTTTTAATTTTTTTTGAGCTGAGGTAAATGGTGACAACTTAAAAAAGTGTTAAAGATTATTAGTTGCCGGATTTTTCCCTCTAATTGTGCCTTGTTTGATAACAATTATTATGTTGGTAGTAAGGACGAATACTCTGTATTCATTAAAACTATGAATACTTCATCCTAACTAGAAACCTATAACTGTGAGTAGCTCGGTGTTATGTTTATTTTCGCGAAGCTTTAGCTCAAATTTTCGTCAGCTCAACCAGCGCCTTAGCTAAATATTGATACTGTGGCAAAGTATTGTACAACTGAGACGAAATCCTCACCAACTGCTTGCTAGCATCCGGCCAAGGAATCACCGGAACTTCTATCTTGAAAATCTCCCACAGTGCCTCTTGCAAAGGTGGAATCCCTCCCTTTACAACCACATCAGACTGAGAGTCTACCAGTTGCACAACCGCCATCGAACCCACCATTTCATCAGGACAAGGCAGTGGCAAATCTAATTTGTCTGCCAATATTTTTCTACCCGCCAAGGCTAAAACATGATTTTTTGCCCTCAACTCCGGCCAGCCGCCGCTCAACAAAGAACCCATAAAATCAATAGCTACAGGCACGCACAAATAGGGACTAGGATCGACAGTTCCCATCCAATCAAATTCTAATTGAAAGCGCGATTTATCAGCGCGGGGCGAGTTAGCACCGTGACTGATCGTAGTTGGGCGAATGGCATTTTGCTTGTCGCGCCGCACGTATAAAAAGCCCGCACCTTTGGGCGTACACAGCCATTTGTGGCAATTTCCGGTATAGTAAGCCGCGCCAATTTCATCTAAATTCAGCGCGACCATTCCCGGCGCGTGAGCTCCGTCTACTAATACATCGACGCCACGGTTAGCTAACTCGCCTACTAATTGTTTGATGGGAAATATTAAACCTGTTTGGCTGACAACGTGGTCTAATAAGGCTAACTTTGTTTGAGGTGAAACGCACTTAATTATTGCTTCAATAATTTGGTCGGGTGACTCAATTGGAAACGGGACTTGTGCTACTATTACTTTAGCGCCTGTACGCTCGGCTACAAAATTAAGTGTGTTGCGGCAAGCGTTGTATTCCTGATTTGTAGTTAGCAATTCGTCGCCCGGAGAAAAACAGAGCGATCGCAAAACAGCATTTACTCCCGTCGTGGCATTCGGCACAAAAGCCAAGTCCTCCTCAGCCGCACCGAGAAATGCTGCTAATTGATTTCTCGCATTATCCAACAAGGGTTCAAATTCCCGCAGTAAAAAGCGCAATGGTTCTCTTTCCAGTTGTTCCCGAAAAATAGTTTGCGCTTCGAGTACGGGAATCGGACAAGCCCCAAAAGAGCCGTGATTGAGGAAGGTTATATTGCGATCGAGCAACCAATATTCGTTAATCATTAGTAATTAATCATTAGTCAGTAGTCATTAGTCATTAGTCAGTTAACTGTCAACTGTCAACCATTTTACCTTTTAATTGCTCAAACTCTTCTAATGTATTGCAATTGGATAACATTACTGCTTCTCGTTCCCCTACAGGTAGAGGGATGGCGGAGATTTGATTTAACCACACTTGAAAGGAACGTCCCCCTTTGTCAATAAAACTTTGCAAATTGGGCAGAGATTGTTGGCGGTAGAAGCCACACAAAGGCTCCCAGCGCGAATTGTGATAAGGCACAACTGCTAAAGTTGATCGGGGAAATTCTGTTAACTGACTTGCCCACTTCTGAATAATCGGGCCATCCAACAAAGGCAAATCACAAGCTAACAGTAAAATCCACTCGGCTGCAATTTCTGTCAATCCCTGAGTCAATGCAACCAATGGCCCGGAGCCTGGATTGTACTCTACCAGAAATTGTGATGTTTCAGTTAAGGTCGATCGATAGCGATCGGGCCAAGCAGTCAGAACATAAACTGCTGGCGTTACAACTGCCGCCACTTCCAACGCCCGCTGCAATAGGGATTTGCCCTCAATTTCCAGCAGAGCTTTATCCCTACCCATCCGCGAACTTTGGCCGCCGGCAAGCACAATTACAGCAATTTGATGGTTAGTCATTAAGTCAGTAGTCAGTAGTCATCGTAAGAATTGCCTGTTTTGAACAGGCTTTCGGGCCTGTTCCACAATAATTATTGGAGATGTCTAGTAGTCAGTAGTCAGTAGTTAACGGTTAACTGTCAACTTTCAACTGTCATTCTCAACTCAAAACGCTAACGGCTTGGCTAACTTCCTCAAGTTTTTGCACGACTTGACCACTACTCAATAAAGTTTCTGCCTCAATCAAACCCGAGTTCATATCCAAACAAATTCCGCTGCGCCACAGATAAAATCCGCCGTTCCAGATAGCGGACTGCATCAATTCCGAGGGTTTTCCCAGCAACACTTCCGGCATTTGTTTGAATAACTCAGAGGTTGATTCAAAGGCAGGATTTGTGCTGCTAAAACCGTAATCTCCGTGGGCCAAAAGCACTCGCTCGAAGTCAGAGTCCGGCTTAGCAATGCCGATAATCGCAGTACGATCGCGCGGCAAATCGCAGCTTCCCTCCAATCCCTTGACAGTGGTATAATTTTTGATTCCCCGCAACTCAAAGGCTTTTTGAAACATACCTTCTGTGGGCGGGTGGACATAGCCGGAGATGACATTAACGTCCCCGGCACAGGGACACCACATCAACTCCATTGTGGAAAAAGGTGGTCGTTTACCAATTTCGCGGCGGTAGGGTACTAAAGCCGCTGCTTGAGGAAAATGCTTGGGGAGGTAAACAAAACCTAAACCCGTACTGTCAAAAACTTGCTGGACTTTTTCTAAAGTCAGTTTTCTCCAGTCTACTCCCAAACCGCGCCAAATTTCAATCAGGGGAATGCCTTCCTTGGTTGGCATGGTATCGCCCCCGTGCATGAGGCTTGGGACGCCAGAGGCGGCTAAAATTAGGGCTGTTAAAGGGCTAATTGGAGCCGTGCGCGATCGCCCGTCGTAAGCAACGCCAAACACGGCGACGGTAGAGACGGAAAACCCTTTTTCTCGGTTTGGGGGGGCAAGCATAGGGCCCAATTCTTCATAAGCATCGAGCATTCCGGCTAATTCTTCCCCAGTGGGCCGTTTAATGCGGTGGGCAATCATAAAAGCTCCGATTTGAGCCGGTGTTGCTTCCCCCAGCAGCATCATCCGCGTAGCTGCTGCTGCTTCGGAACGAGTTAAGTTTTCTCCTGTGTGTACTCCGCTGCCAATTTTTCGCAGCAATTCTCTAAATGCGTCACTCATAACTTTTGAAGTTAGTAATTGGTAGTTAGTAATTGGTAATATTTGAATCGTTTTAAATTTAAAATTCCCAAAATTCAATTCAAAATTATCTAATTAACTGCCTGATTTTTCTAGCTTGATTACATCAAGTGGCGGCACAAATTCGCGTACCAGATTCCAAAAATGGGCGATAGGCGGAATTTGCATTCGATCGTGAGTTGTCACTAATACCACTTCGCGAGTCCAAGTGGGATCTGCTGCCAATTGACCGATCGCCGAAACCTTGGAATTTGACCGCTCGTGGGCTATCGACCGCACTGCTAAAGTGCGATCGCCCTTCGCGTCCACCAAAGCTGAATGCGGCAGCAAAGCAATCAATTCTCCCTGTCGCACCACACCCCGAAAAGCATCAAGAGTGTTGAGTTCCAAAACAGCATGAAGTTTAGCACCGATGCGTCCAAATTGTTCTTGCACCATCCGCTGCATTCCGTACCCGTCCTTAAACACCACTTGCGGGTAACAAATCAATTCCGGCCAAGGTACTCGATCGTACTCGGCCAGGGGATGACTAGCGGCCATCAACACCTCGATCGGCTCATTGTAGAGCACCTCAACCAACATTTCCGGGGCTTGAGTAAAATGGCGGTTGTTCATCACCACCGCGATGTCCACCAAACCGTCTTTGAGGACTTTCAGAGCTCGATCGCTCCCGAGGGAGGTCACCCGCAACTGAACGTCTGGATAGTCGCGGCAAAACTTTTGCAGCACAGGCGGCAAATAAGCAGCGCAAACCGAGTGAATCGCAGCCACGCAAAGTTCCGGCTGCTTTCCCGCCCGTAAGTCTCCCAATTCTTCAGCAGCATTTTGCCAAGTCTGACATATTTTGCGAGCGTGAGGTAACAGGCATTCCCCTCCCACAGTCAGTTTCGCGTGGGCTGTGCGGTGAAACAGCGACAAACCCACTTCCGCTTCTAATCCCTGCACTTGGCGGCTAATAGTCGATTGGGTAACGCCGCACTTCCGGGCCGCTTGCTGAAAGCTACCAGTTTCAGCAACTGAAAGAAATGCTTGAAGCTGCTCTAAGCGCATGGAGGTTTAATTAGAGATGGTTTCAGAAATTTTACTGGAAGATAATCTGTGACATTAACCGATTTAGTAGCAGAATTTAGTAGACTTTGATACAGGTACAGATTAGTTTTGATTCCGGGGCGAGAGGCGGGGATGCTACGCTCCAAGCATCAATCTGCTCCGGCAGGATTTCTAAGCCTCCAAGTAGAAGTCGGTTCTCCTATGTTGAAAGGATTTCTGAATCTGCAAACTTATCAAAAAATAGATTCAATAAAGATGAGTTTATCGAATATTGCCAGCTTCTAGCTAAACCGTTTCAATGAACGGCACTCTAGTAATCCCTTCATCAAGTGAGTTCAATTTATCTGTTTTTACGTCAGTTGTGAATTCAAAAGATAGCATTGAATTGCGTACATCCTTGGGAATTATAGTACCTCACTCTCCCTAAACCTCTCAATAAATGTACGAATATTGCAGGCAGGTTAAATCCTGCTATGAACTTTCCTCCCCGAACTAAAGTCACTCTTGTTTTATGTTTTTTTGTGTATAAACTAGAAATTAGCGGGTCAGCAACACAAGTGCAACTAGGATCGATCGCACAGCAAAGCCGAAATGCTGCCATTTTATTAAGATTATGTCATTTAACCACAATTTTATTCTGCAAGGCGGATGTTGCCAGTGGCAAGCCCAGTTGATGGGACTGCACGCGGTCAGCGATGTGTTAATTGCCTTGGCTTATTATTCAATTCCAGCACTTCTGACATACTATGCCCGGAAGCAGCCGGACGTGCCTTTGAGTAAGGGATTTCTCGTATTGGGAGCCTGGTTTTTCTGGGGCGGGACAACTCACTTGATGCAAGTTTGGATGCTGCTGCATCCCAGCGAATGGCTGTCAAGTTCGATCGCCGCCTTAACCGCTATCATGTCTTTGTGGGCTTTAGCATCCCTGACACCCTGGATTTCTGAATTTTTGGCTATGGCTGGAGCGGCCTTTTTTGCAGGAAATACGGCGCTGCGAACCCAAAAGGTCGATCGACCGCAAGCCGACTCTGCTATTAAAAATTCCTTCCCATCCCCCACAAGCGAACTCCAGCAAATTAACCAGCAATTACTTGCAGAAATAACACAGCGCGAGCGAGTCGAGGAACTCCTACTTGACGCTGTAGACAAGTTACAAGAAAGCGAAGAACGCTTCCGCGTTTTTCAGGAATTATCTCTAGACGGATTTAACGTGTTCCGCAGCATCAGCGACGAATCCACAATTGTGGATTTTGAATGGGAATACGTCAATCCCGCAGCGGCAAAAATTCAGCAGAGTACCCCTGAAGAATTAATCGGCAAGCGATTGCTGCAAGTGCTGCCCGGCCATAAAGATAACAATTTGTTCGACCGTTACGTTGAAGTTCTAGAAACAGGAATTCCCCTAGAAACCGAGATTTATTACAACAGCGAAGGCATTGTTGGCTGGTTTCGGATTATGACCGTTAAACTGGGCGATGGCATTGCTATTTCTTTTGGGGATATTACTAAGCGCAAGCAAGTAGAAGCATCCTTGCGCGAGGCGCTGCAAAAACTAACTTCTCATTTTGAAAACACCCCCCTAGCGGTGATTGAGTGGGATGAAAACTTTCGGATTAGTGGGTGGTCGCCTGCGGCAAAAAAGATTTTTGGTTGGGAAAAAATAGAAGTTTTAGGCAAGCATTTTAGCGAATGGAAATTTATTTATAATGGCGATTTTGAAGAGGTAGAATCGGCAATTTATAGTTTAAAAAAACCAGAAAATCGCTGCAATGTAGTTCGCAACAGGAATTATAATAAGTGGGGTTCGTTGGTACACTGCGAGTGGTACAATTCGGCTTTTTACAGCGATTCTGGACAGTTGATATCGGTGATGTCTCTGGTTTTGGACGTGACGGAACGCTTTAAATTTCTGGAAGTGCTGCGACAGTCTGAAGAGCGGTTTCGGATTGCGGCAGAAAGTGCCAGTGATTTAATTTATGAATGGGATATCGAAACCGGGATCGTGCTGTGGTTCGGTCACGTAGACGAACATTTGGAGTACGCAAAAGGCGGATTTCCGAGGACAAGAGCAGCTTGGAACAGTATTGTGCACCCGATCGACCGCGATCGAGTTTTGGCAGCGGTCGATCGGTATTTGAGTGCGCCAGACAGTTCTGCCACCCCATTTTTTCAGGAATACCGCGTTCAGTGCCAGCGGGGCCGCTTGCTCCACTGGATCGATCGAGGCAAAGCAGTGCTTGACAAACAAGGCAATCCCTACAAATGGATCGGCGTGATTAGCGACATCACCGCTCGCAAAGAGGCCGAAGAACAGAGGAATTGGGCATTGGCCCGGGAACAGGCCGCCCGTCGCCAAGCCGAAGCCAGCGAACAGTTGTACCGCGTCCTTGCTGAAGCTATCCCGCAAATAGTTTGGACTGCCAGACCCGACGGCTGGCTCGACTACTACAACCAGCGCTGGTTTGAATATACTGGCTTGACGCTGGAGGAAACTCAAGGCTGGGGGTGGCAGCTACCTCTACATCCAGATGACGTGGAAGATGCTGTAGAAAGTTGGAAGACCTCGGTGGAGACAGGGAAGACTTACGAGGTGGAATACCGCTTTAAACGGGCATCTGACGGAGCTTACCGCTGGCATCTGGGCAGGGCATTGCCCGTGCGCGACGCTGAGGGGAAAATTCTCAAATGGTTCGGGACTTGTACTGATATTGACGATCGCCAGCGATCGGCCCAAACAGCCTATTTTAGCGCTCAAGCCTTGGCTTTGCTGTCGTCGGCTTCCCTAGATTACGAGAAGGCGCTGCAAGGTTTGGCAGATTTAACAGTACCGGCGCTGGGGGATTGGTGCTGTGTGCATTTACTCGATACCGACGGCTCGATCCGCTTGCAAGCAGTTGCTCACTCAGATCCCAGCAAAGTCGCTCTGCTGTGGCAAATTGATCGGCGTATGCCGCTAGACCCCCATGGACGGCACGGAGTAGCAAAGGTGCTACGGACTGGTGAGTCGAAGCTCTACCCAGAAATACCGGAATGGGTGATCGAGGCGGTTGTGCCAGACAGGGAACTGCAGTTGGTGCTGCGATCTCAATCCCAGGTTCTGTCGGCAATCTGCGTGCCGCTGATCGCTCGTGGTCGGACGCTGGGAGCGATTTCGCTGCTGTGCGGGGAGTCGGGCCGCCGCTGCGGGGAGAGCGATTTGGTTTTGCTGCAGGATTTGGCGCGGGATGCGGCGGTGGCTATCGACAATGCGCGGCTTTACCGGGAAGCAGACGAGGCCAACCGGATTAAAGACCAGTTTTTGGGAACGCTTTCTCACGAGTTGCGGACGCCTCTGAACGCGATTTTGGGCTGGGCCCAGATGCTGCGGCAGCGCAAATTGAGTCCGGAAAAAACGGCTGTGGGTTTGGAGACTATTGAGCGAAACGCGCGGTTGCAGACTCAGATGATTGAGGATTTGCTGGACGTTTCCCGGATTGTGAGTGGCAAAGTGTGTTTGAAACTGTGCCCGGTGGATTTGGCACGGATTGTAGAAACGGCAGTGAAGGCGCTCAGCCCTGATGCTGAAGCTAGGGGAATTGAAGTGGTGAGTTTTTGTGATGAAGGGGTGAGCTTGGTGAGGGGCGATGCTACTCGTTTGCAGCAGGTGGTGTGGAATTTGCTCTCGAATGCTATTAAGTTTACGCCGCCGTCGGGTCGCGTGGAAATCACGCTATCGGAGGATGGGGAACCGGGAGCAGCGGGTGGCGCCATGTTATCTGGGCCGTCTCCGGTTCACTCTGTTTCGATCGTTTTCAGAGATACGGGAATTGGCATCAGCAAGGAGTTTTTGCCCTTTGTGTTCGATCGCTTCCGCCAAGCTGACAGCACTTCTACGCGCAATTACGGCGG
>NZ_JAUBQR010000182.1:0-13559 GCF_036701385.1 Microcoleus sp. Pol12B4
CCGAAAGATGGCGAATTTGTGTACTTTGCAGGGGACGGCGCGCACAAGGACAAAGACGGTTATTTCTGGGTAATGGGCCGCGTTGACGATGTTATTAATGTGGCCGGACACCGACTCGGCACAATGGAAGTCGAGTCAGCTTTGGTATCGCATCCAGCGGTGGCGGAAGCTGCGGTTGTTGGTAAACCGGATGAGATTAAAGGTGAGGACATTGTGGCTTTTGTCACGCTGGACAACTCGCAGCAACCTAGCGAAGAATTGGCTAAGGAATTGAAGCAGCACGTTGTTAAGGAAATTGGGGCGATCGCCCGTCCCGGCGAAATTAGATTTACCGATGCTTTGCCGAAAACGCGAAGCGGCAAAATCATGCGCCGGTTGCTGCGTTCTTTAGCTGCGGGAGAAGAGGTTTCTGGAGATACTTCGACTTTGGAAGACAGGACGGTTTTGGATAAATTGCGTGGCGGTTCGTAAGGGGATTTTTTTCAGGGCAGCTTCTTAATAGCAGTAAGGTGCGCCGGGTCGTGTACCTTACTGTTTCTCCTTATGTTATCTTAGATATTTTTACTGTAGTAATGAATTATTTGGCTCATCTATTCTTATCAAAAGGCACGCCAGAATCTCTGATTGGCAACCTCTTAGGAGATTTTGTCAAAGGTTCGGCTGTCAACCTTTATCCCGAGGAAATTAGAAAAGGCATCGATTTGCACCGCAAAGTAGATAGCTACACGGACTCTCACGCCATAGTGCGATCGAGTAAAAGCCTTGTTTCTTCCCACAGACGAAGGTTTGCTGGAGTTTTGATAGACGTGTTTTACGACCACTTCTTGGCTAAAAATTGGCTGGAATATTCACAAATTCCGCTTCCCGATTTTTCTCACCATGTCTATAAAGTCCTGCAAGACAACCGCGATATATTGCCTGAATCTCTCCAGCGGTTGCTGCCCACAATAATTGCCCGCGACTTGCTTTCATCTTATCAGGAAATTGCAGAAATCGGCATCACTCTTACAAGAATTTCGGCGCGACTCAAAAGGACAAATAACTTGGCAAGCGGCATAGAAGATTTGACAGCTAACTATCAACGCTTAGAATCGGATTTTCGGGATTTTTTCCCCGATTTGATAAAATACGCCACAGTTGACAAATATTAATACAAACAACAAAAATTACAGTTGCTATTGATAGCGAACTCGTGTATGATTCAACCGATACCTGCATGAAATCTCAAGTGCAACAGGGTTGAAAATATGGCAACCAGAATTCCGAGCCTGCAAATAACTAAAGTAGTTGATGGCGACAGCATCAAAATTTCTCTCAACGGCAAAACCGAGTCTCTGCGGCTGATTTGCGTCGATACAGAAGAAAGTCATCCGGGAGGCTCGAAGCCTGTAACTGCGGCGGGGAAAGCAGGTACGGAAATGGCTAAAAAATACTTCGCGACAGCAGATGGCGGACTTGCTCAAATTGACATAGAATTTGATACAGACGATGCGGTTGAAGTGGCTCTACAAAAACACCGCGACAACTACGGGCGTCTCCTCTGTTACGTACATAAAGACGGAGAAAATTACAATATTAAACTGATTGAAGAAGGCTGGAGTCCCTACTTCGTCAAATACGGGCGCTCCAGATTGTATCACCGACAAATGACTCAGGCCGAATCGGCAGCAAAAGCTTACAATCTGGTGATTTGGAATCCGATTACCAATGCCAAAATTCCCTCTCGCAACTATGCTAATTTACTGCCTTGGTGGTCGATGCGAGCCTCAATTGTTGAAGAGTTTCGGTTGTCAGAAGCAACAGGAGGAGCGCTTTCTTTGAGGTTGCACTACCCGAAAATATTAGCGGCTTCTGAGAGAGCTACATCTATTACTATTTTCTGCGATTTACAGGCGGGAATTACTAAATGGATCGGCGGCAGCGCTCTGATTTATGCGGGTTCAGTGTATCATAAATTAGATTTGTGGATACCAGATGCTGAAACTGATGAAATGGCTCCCTTGAAGCGGCTAATCGAGAAGCGTTATGCGGGTCTGGGACGGGGATATGTGTATGTCAGTGGGAAGGTAGAACAGTACAAAGGGACGCCTCAAATAGTTTTGAAGGATATCAAACAACTTTCAGACTTTCCCCGATAATATTTAAACTAGGGTTAATTTCATCAATTCTTTTTACTACATATAATTTTCTTAGGAAGTGCTATCGCGCAAATAAAAGGCGATCCTAAAAAACGATCGCCCTCTATTCAGCCTGGATATTCTATTTATCAAGAGATGCAGGAACATTTATTGCTGCATCGAAGGACTATCAAAAAATCTGCATCCTAATGGATTTGTGCGTGCAGATTGATTTTGAGGAGTTGTTATAGGAGGAGTAGAGTCAGGAAGTGTGCTATTCAATTCTGAGACGGTAAAAGATTTAGAAATGTTAGAATTTTTCCCAAAATTGCTGGCAGAAGTGTTAGCAAGATTTGGTGACTCGGTAATTGTAATCTCCTGTGTTGCATTTACATTTGTCTGCGATGTGACAGTGGTTTGTGCCTGACACGGATAGGCAGTCATAGCAGAAATTACAGCAAAGCTCAGAAACCCAAGACAGCCCGTTGATTTAATCATATTTATCTAAACCTAAACTTAAAGAACTATTAGTAATGCTCCTATTAATAGATTAAGTTAGGAAAACTTATGTTTCAAGCGTGTTTATGCGTATTTTTTTAAACTTAATAGTTAGGTATTTGTATGTAGGAAAAAAAGATAAAAACGGGGAAATTACTACTAAATGTAAAGTTGCAGTAAAGATAGCGGGTTTTTACTGAGAAAAAATCTTAGGAAATCCCGCTGGGGTTTTAATCACTGTCTGCGGAGGGAAGAACACCTTTCTCCCTTAACAGGCAGGATGCCTGTTCCACAAAATTAAATTTTCTTGTGGGCCGTTCCTCCGGGCCGAGTTCACCAAAATTGTTGGCAATTCGCGATCTACTAAACCCGGCCCCACAGGATTAAACTCTTAAAAGGAGAATGAAGTTCTCAATACACCAACTGAGATTGGGTCGCTATCGGGAGTATGACCGGGTTGAAAAATCAAGATCAATCCAGGAGTGACGCTGATATTATCATTCACCTGCCAGCGGTAGAATACCTCTACATGAGTAGTCGTTCCGGGTTGCCCGCCCGATCGCCCTAAACCCGTATCTAAAAAATCAGGAACGTTATTGCCTGTAGGTAAATTGCTGCTGACAATTTTAGGCGGTTGCCCGATATAAATTCCTCCTAAATTTCCTGTTTTAAACAAATCGGGGAAATTTACAAAAACCATATAATTTGTAGTGGCTACCGTACCAAATTTACCAGGAATGCGAGAATTAGTATAACCAGCCCAACCTCCCAGAGAAACTCGCGATGAAAGGCGCCAATTTAAACTTGCTCCCACTGCATTGGTTTCCAGAGAAGCAGACTTATTTGTGTTAGGATTGATGGCAGTTAGTTGGCTATCCCCTGCCAAACTAATCAGATTACCGTCGGGCGAATAATCGTTAACATAATAGATAGTAAAATCCACTGGATCGTCTGGTGTCAGAGTTAGTTGTACACCCAATGTATTGTGTCCTCTAGGCCCGTTAGAACTGACAAAAAATCCAGAAATGTTAGTTGAATAAACTGCTTGCAAACTGGCTCTCTTCGCAAATTGCCAGTCAATGCCGATGCCGCCTAAACCCAAACCAGTGTTCAAAATTGGGTTTCTTTGGGCGAACGCAGAAAGGGGGCCAGAAGCTGCACTTTCGGCCCGATTCGGCCCTCGAAAAGCGGTAATCATGTTAACTCCTGCTGTCCCTGCAAACACTGCCAATTTGTCGCTGGCAAGAAAGCGGTAGTTGAGGTCGCTGATAGTAAATCCAGGAGTTTCTCCTAAATTATAAGCAACGTTTACGTCTTCGGTTAATTGTGGTGAATTGCTTCCTTTCTGGTTGTAAAAACCGATTAATAAGTTACTACGAGGACTAAATTGAGTGGTTAAATATAATTGAGTGAAGTTGATCGAGTTGACATTTGTACCGGGGTCTTCGGTATCCCTTTTGCCGTCTCTGGGAGTCCGATCCGCACGGTTCGGCGTGCGCCCTTGTATTCCAAAAATTGTGAATCCCGACAGTTTAGTTGTAGTCGAAAATTGATTGGCTTCTAGTTCGCTAGTTCGCGCTTCTAGCACATCCACTCTGCCTCGGATTGTGGCAATTTCTGCGGCAAATTCTTCTTGCAATTTTTGCAGTTTTATTAAGTCGTCTCGCTTAGCTAGACTTTCAGTTGATTTGGCGATGGACTCGCGGATTGTATCTAAACAAGCATTGACTCCGGCTGCAAATTCATAGCGCGTTATAGCGCGGTTTCCGCGATAGGTTCCGTCGGGGTATCCAGCTATGCAGCCGTATCTTTCTACTAAGGATTGCAGTGCTTGAAATGCCCAGTCTGTGGGCTGTACGTCGCTGAGTTGGGAAACTGATGTAACTTGTTCTAGTGAGTTTTCAGCCTGGTAAACTAATGGGGGATTTTCTAATTTATTTTCTTCAACTAATGCGGGTATTGGGGCAGGCTGCGTTTCGCTGGCTTCGGATACGTGAGTTTCTATCTCGCTCGCGATAGGTACGGGTGGCTCCGATGTGGGGTTTATCGGTGAAGTTTCCTCAACATTGTCAGCTTTTTCGACTAATTTGCGATCGGGATTACGATCAAAGTTCTCCGGTAGATTATTGGTCGGTGCGGGTAATTGATACCATTCATTAACTGGATCTTTCAAATTTGCACTATTTGCTATGGTTTCAGGATCAGTCGTTTCTGCTAAGGTGGGAATGCTGAATAATGCCTGCAATCCGAATCCTAGTATTAAGCTGCTAAGGATTTTCCAAATTGGTCGATCGTACTTGTGATTTTTCATGTTATTTATACTCTGTGAGATTTATCTGAAAAAGCGAGAAAAAGCGTGATTCCCTACGGGATAACTACGCTTCAGGCAATATTCGAGATGAAGGGCGATCGTAAATTCCATTCCTTCTCCCAAAACCGACGAACAAGTCAAACTGCTGCCCTCGCTTTCTTCCACTATGTGACGGCTGATTGACAATCCGGTTCCCGTTTTTTTTCCTACAGATTTAGTAATGAATGAAGAGTCAAAATTCGGCGATATTATTTCCTCAGACCTCCCTCTACCATTGTGTTTAATTTTCATCAAAATATCTCGCTCTCTCTCGATAACTAAGTAGTAATAGTTATGATATTGGCTGCAGGTGTAATCGCTACCGAACTACACCCTCATTTACCTTGTTGTCAAGCATTAATTGCTTTTTTTAGTAAAACTTATAAATAGCTACTTCAGTTTTCCGATAGTATTTAATCAAAGTAACATTTCCATTTTATTAATTTTTTGAATTACCGGACGGTTATTATTGGTCTTCAAACGATACCGCCAAATCATCAAAGTGCTATCAATTCCTTCCCATATTGGCTAATACTTTATACTCGTTGTATGCAGGTAAAGAGTGCGGAGCGAGTGAGCGATTAACATCGTTCGCAGAGAAACACAATCAATTGTTTGAGCTAGCAAATTTTTTAACTTCAGTATCATTACGGTTGACCCACCCAAAATATTAAGTATATTTAACTTATTTAACCCGTTAATACTATAATATTATCACCGCCAATCTGTAGCTGCCAATAGCTGCGCGATCGATCCACACTCCAGAGACTTAAAAGCTATGTGCCAATTACTGGGAATGAACTGCAATGTTCCGACAGATATTTGCTTTTCTTTTGAGGGTTTTTCTGCAAGGGGGGGCAAAACAGACGTTCATCAAGACGGTTGGGGAATTGCTTTCTTTGAAGGTTTGGGATGTCGCCTTTTTATAGACTCTAAACCTGCGATTGCTTCTCCGGTTGCAGAAGTAGTGCGTCGCTATCCCATTCATTCAACTAACGTCATTGCTCACATCCGCAAAGCTACGCAAGGCGAAATTGCTCTGGAAAACTGCCACCCTTTTATTCGGGAATTGTGGGGACGTTATTGGGTGTTTGCTCACAACGGAAATCTCGAAAACTTTTATCCAGAATGTGCCGGAGTTTACAAACCCGTTGGCAAAACTGACAGCGAAAAAGCTTTTTGTTTGATATTAGAAAAGCTGCGCTCCTCTTTTCCTCAAAGTAAGCCTGCTGTAGCGGAAATTTACCCGGTACTGGAGGAAATTACTAAAAGTTTGGCAGAGCACGGAATTTTTAATTATTTACTTTCCGATGGAGAACACTTGTTCACCCACTGTTCTACTAATCTGCATTATATTGTGCGACAAGCACCTTTTGCTAGCGCTCACTCGATCGACGAAGATGTAACAGTCGATTTTCGGGAATTGACCAACGAGGACGATCGCGTGGCTGTTATTGCCACTTTTCCGCTGACAGATAACGAAGTTTGGACGCAAATTCAGCCGGGAGAATTGCTGGTATTTCAAGATGGTTGGCCGCTCTCTTATGGGCGGCTGGAGTTAAGTTAACGAGATTTAAACAAATTTAAAGCCTAAACAAAGCCCGAACCTGCTAAATGACCAGCTTTTCAGCTTGATTGATGAAGCCAGATTTGCCATCGCGCTTGACAGCGGCTAAGCCTTCCGAAAAACTGCCCGCCGCCGAGAATTGCGGGGCGATCGCCTACTGGCCTGCTTGATGCCCCACCCTTTTGAAGCCCTAACTGCTGCTAAACCTTCATTAAATTAGCCGGGGTTGCACAATTTGATGATGATTCTTGTGGGGTGTCCCGCCTTCAGTGAAAATACACCTGACTGCCTACGATATCCCATCCCACAAAACAATCAAAATCATCCCGCAATTATCCAACGGCTTCTACTGTGCCCGAAGTGACAACAGAGAGATTAATTCGGTTGAAGCGCCACGAGAATTTGTCCGGCTGTCACCGTTTGCCCCTTTTCACAAAACAACTGGGCAACAGTGCCGGCAACATCAGCAGTAATAGCAATTTCCATTTTCATCGCTTCCAAAATTAACAGGCGATCGCCCTCTGCAACCACATCTCCAACATTAACCAGTACCTGCCAAACATTGGCCGAAACGTGAGCGACAACTGCCTCACAACCGATCGGCAAAGTCACCTCCGCCGCTGTTTCAGAAGCCACATCCGCCGAGGCTTCTGCGATAGTTTCAGCGTCAAATTCCCCGGATGCGGCCCAGCGATCGCGCTCTGCATTAAATGCGGCCTGCTGCTGCGCTTTAAACTCAGCCGCACTGTTAGCAATAGAATGCAAAAACTCATTGTATTCTCTCAAATTAAAAGTGATTTCCTCAACCTTTAATTTAAACTTCCCTTCGATAAATGCTTCCCGACAGCGGTGCAATTCCTCATGGGAAACCGGATAAAATCGGATTTGGTCAAAAAAGCGCAAAAGCCAAGGTTTACCAGACTGGAAATCCGCCGTTTGTTTGAACCGATTCCACATTTGCACCGTGCGACCGACAAATTGATAACCTCCGGGCCCTTCCATCCCGTAAACGCACAAATACGCGCCGCCAATGCCAACTGCATTTTCAGGAGTCCAAGTGCGGGCGGGATTGTATTTAGTAGTAACCAAACGGTGGCGCGGATCGAGGGGAGTTGCGACGGGCGCGCCTAAATAAACGTCTCCCAAACCCATCACTAAATAGCTAGCATTAAATACAATTTCTCTGACTTGTTCGATGCTGTCAAGCCCGTTTATGCGGCGAATAAACTCAATATTGCTGGGACACCAAGGTGCATCCGATCGCACAGACTGCATATATTTTTCAATTGCCAACAGCGTCGATTCATCTTCCCAAGATAAAGGCAAGTGCACAATTCGCGCCGGCACTTCCAAATCCTCGATCGCCGGAAGTTCCACCTCCGCCGCAATCAGCGCCTGCATTAGCTGCTGTTGCGAAATCTGGCGGCCCTCAAAGTGAATTTGGAGCGATCGCATTCCCGGCACTAATTCGATAACACCCGGTAACGGATTGGCTTTCAAGTGTTCCATCAATGCGTGCGCCCGAAAACGCAAATTTAAATCCAGCACCAACGGGCCGTATTCAACTAGAATATATTTATCCCCAGCTTGACGGTAAGTAACAGCAACCTGTCCCGGAGATTCGGAAATTTCGTGCAAAATTGGAGAGGCTGGAACTGCGGGCAATTCCTCCGCATTTTCCGCAAAAATAGGCAAGCAAAAAGTAGCAATTTGCCTATTTTGTGCTAATTCCCGCTGCAAAGCTTCAGCAAAACTCAAACAGTGAAAGCGAATGCTGTCCCCCGGTTTCAGTTGCCCGATTTTCCACAATTCCGACTGCACAATAGTAGCAGGACAGACAAAACCTCCCAAACTCGGGCCGTCCAGACCGAGAATTACAGGCATATCGCCCGTAAAATTGATCGTGCCGATCGCGTAAGCATTATCGTGAATGTTAGACGGGTGCAAACCCGCTTCCCCGCCGTCTTGACGCGCCCAAGTGGGCTTCGGGCCGATCAGCCGAATGCCCGTCCGCGTCGAGTTGTAATGCACCTGCCATTCTGTGGAGAAAAACATTTCGATGTCTGACTCAGTAAAGAAATCCGGCGCGCCGTGAGGGCCGTACAAAACGCCGATTTCCCAATTATTGCTGTAGGTGGGAATTAGTTCCCGATGCAAAGATCTTTCCGCTTCCAGAGTGGCAGTTTGAAGCAGTTTAAGCACATCTCCCGGACGCAGCGTGCGGCCCGCGTGTCCGCCAAATTTTCCCAGTACAAAAGTTGATTTGCTGTCCAAATAATCGGGGACATTAAAGCCGTGTTTGACTGCTAAATAAGTGCGGTAGCCGCCGCCTTGAATGGCTTTTAACTTGAGAATGCTGCCAGCTTTTACGGGAATTGATGTCCAAAACGGCACCGATTCGCCGTTTAGCGTTCCCTTCATAATTGCACCAGTTAAACTAATAACTGTATCGGCATTAAACCGCAGAGTTGGGCCTGTCGCTGTGAATTCCAATCCTGCTGTCGATTCGGGATTTCCTACTAAACGATTTGCCGATCGAAATGCCAGATGATCCATCGGCCCCGAAGGCGGCACGCCCACATCCCAATAGCCAATCCGCCCCGGATAATCTTGAATGCTGCTGTAGGTTCCCCCATCCAATACATCGATCGTTAAAGGTGCGTATTCAAAAGAGTTTAAAAAGCGCGTACTCAGTTCGCCCCGGCTGAATCGGGAATCGTCCAAAATCTGGCGGAGGTAATCTAAATTAGTTTCTATTCCCGCTATTTCACTGGCATCTAAAGCAGCTTTGAGTTGAGCGATCGCCTGCGTTCGATTATCCCCGCAAACGATTACTTTGGCTAGCAGCGGATCGTAAAAAGGAGTAACCTCCGTGCCGGTTTCTATCCAACTGTCGCACCGGACGTTTTCGGGAAAGGCAACTTGATTCAGCAACCCGGAACTCGGCTGAAAATTCTTGCCGGCATCTTCCGCATAAATTCGCACCTCAATTGAGTGTCCTTGCGGCCGATAGCGGTACTCTTCCAGGGGGAACAAATCTCCTGAAGCCTGTTTTACCATCCACTCAACGAGGTCGATGTTGTTGACAGCTTCAGTAACGCCGTGTTCAACTTGCAAGCGCGTGTTGACTTCCAAAAAATAAAACTGTTTCGCATCGACATCAAAGACAAATTCCACAGTACCCGCTGACTGGTAATTTACCGCTTTTCCCAACCGCACGGCTGCACTGTACAACTGATTTCGCTGTTCGTCGCTAATAGCAGGGGCGGGGGTTTCTTCAATTACTTTTTGATTGCGCCGCTGCACCGAACAATCTCGCTCGCCCAAGGCTATGACATTTCCTTTGCCATCTCCAAAGATTTGGACTTCAATGTGTCTGGCTGTTTGAATGTATTTCTCTAAAAAAACGCCGCTTTGTTTAAAATTGCTTTGACTCAAACGCTGTACTTTTTCAAAGGCTTCTGCTAAATCTCGATCGCCAAAACAAGCCTGCAAACCAATGCCGCCGCCGCCTGCGGTACTTTTGAGCATCACCGGATAGCCGATCGCCCCAGCCGCTTTTTCCGCATCCTCTAAACTTGCTAAAAGTTCGCTTCCGGGAGTTAGCGGTACTTGATTTGCAGCGGCTATTTCCCGCGCGGTGTGCTTCAATCCAAAGCAGCGCAACTGACTCGGAGTCGGGCCGATAAATGCAATATTTTCACTTGCACAAGCTTCGGCAAATTCAGCATTTTCGCTCAAAAAGCCGTAACCCGGATGGATAGCTTGAGCTTTTGTTTGGCGCGCAACTTCGAGAATGCGATCGAACCGCAAATAACTCTCGGCTGCGGCGGCTGCACCGATACAAACGGCTTCGCTGGCGGCGAAAACGTGCTTGGCGCGGGCGTCAGCTTCAGAATATACTGCTACCGAAGCAATTCCGAGGCGATCGAGCGTGCGGATAATTCGGCAGGCAATTTCACCGCGATTTGCAATTAGAACTTTCTTAAACATTTGGGTAATTGTATAAATCTTTGATTGATAAGTCAACCGCAGATGTAAGGGAGATGAACGCAGATAAACGCAGATAATTTCCAGATAGGAAAGCTTGGGAATGCTATAGCAATCGTAAATGAGTTGTAAATTTTTGACCCCACCCCTGCCCTCCCCTTAGTAAGGGGAGGGAGCAAGAAATTCACAAATGATTTAGGATGGCTATATGCAAGTCTTTTGGGGCAATTGGGAAGGACGGTAACAATAGTGCTAGCGTCCCCCTCTCTGCGGGCATACTAATTAGATTACACGGAATCCCAAACAATCAACTGAATCGGGGTAGGATTGTAAGCATTGCAAGGATTGTTCATTTGCGGGCAGTTTGAAATAGCAACTAGCGCGTTCATTTCGGCTCGCAAATCAACTGTACTTCCCGGATCGGAGATGCCGTCAACAATTTCTAGGGTGCCGTCTTCGCTAACGGGAACATTCATAAAGAAGTTGATGTTGCTGACTAAATCTCGTTTGCCCAAACCGTAGGGAAGAATTGCGGCGAGGAAATTTTCAACGCAGGCGTGCTGGTATTTTTTATCTAGTCCAAACCGCACTGAGTTGCTTTCGCAGCTACAGGCGCCGCCGGAGGTATCGTGCCGCCCGCAGGAGTCAGCAATTATGGTCATCATGGCTCGCCCTTCGTTGGAAATGAGTTGGCTGTTTGTAGTGACAAAGATGTTGCCTTGATTGACGATCGTATCGGGGGCGCTGTAGCGTTCGGAAGGGTCATCGGCATTGTAAACTAAAAAATCTACTGCTTGATTTCCGCCTAAATCTACAATGCGGAGAATCTGTCCTTTTTTGATGACACGAGACCAGGGATGTCTGGCGGATAAGACTTCGTTATAAATTGCTGTTTTTGGATCCAGGATTTGTTGGGTAGTTGCAGTCATGATTCACTTTTTGTGATGGAAGTGCAGAATTTTTCACCGCAGATTGATGCGGATAAGATTTAGTTGTGGAATCGCGCCTATTGCACGAACAAAGCATCGGTGTTGATGAAGCCGCGCACTGCTTCCGGGTTGGCGGTGCGACACAAGTCGTCGGGTGCGGGTGCGGGAGATTTCACAATCTGAATTTGGATGGGTTTTGGATCGTAAATTGAACCCGGATGCAGGATGTGGGGGCAGTTAGAGATAATGGTCAATACGTTCATTTCGGCTCGCAAATCGATAAAACTCCCCGGTTTTTCGCAGCCTTCGCGAAACTCCATCGTGCCGTCTGGTTTGACGGCAATGCGAGTAAATAAGTTGAGGTTGGGCATGATATCTTTTTTGCCCAATCCCCACCGAGTTAGGGCTTTAAGGAAGTTGTCACGGGAGTTTTTCCAGTCTCCTTCGCCGTATTTTTTGGCATTGCTAATGGCGTTACTGCATCCTCCTAGCAAATCGTGACAGCCGGAGGTGTCTTCGGTTATAGAAAATAGGATGCGTCCCATGTCTGTGTAGAGCACCATCCCTTGTTTGAGAAAGGCGTTGAATTGAATTTTGGCTGTGTCTGCTGCGTTGAAACGTTCGATCGCATTGTCGGCGTTGTAGCACAGCATGGAAACGCCGCGAGAGCCTTCTAAATCGGTGATTCGCAGGGTGTTTCCCCGCTTGATGACCCCCGACCAGTACGCGCCGCCCGGTACGGTTTCTTGCATTAATACGAGGTCAGAATCAATTTGTGAGTTTGTGTCGATCGATGATAGTTGCACCATAAGTTCCTCTTGATGTATTTGGGTAGGTCAGCGAAATAAAACAATAGTATTTTGTAGCGGCACAACCCGCCCTCTCCCAAAGTAATATTTATTTCCACTGATATTTTGCACCATTCTCAAGAACGAGCAAGATGCCCGTTCCACAAAACTCAATTTTATTGTGGAACGGGCATCTTGCCCGTTCCTAAATAGGTAATTGACAATGGTGCAAGATGTTAAGTTTCCACTTAGTTAGGTTTGCCGTTGTACTGTTGGCGAGGGTGCAAAAAGTGCAACTACAAACCTATTTCTATTTAAGCAGCCATTGCAACTGCTTCCTGTCCGTGTTTCCGCATCAAATCCATGAGTTCGTCGCGGTAATCGTGGAATTTGGCGTGGCGTTTAACGCTGGGAGTGCGATCGGGCAAATTAATCGACATTTCCTTTCTCACTGTACCGGGACGAGCACCCAAAGCATAAATCCGATTGGAAAGAAATACCGCTTCTTCGACATCGTGGGTAATCATAAAGATTGTAATCTGAGTGCGGCGCCACAAATCGAGCATGAATTCGTGCATCGATTCTTTAGTGTGGATATCCAAGGCGCCGAAAGGTTCATCCATTAATAACACTTTAGGTTCAGAAGCGAGGGCGCGGGCGATCGCCACCCGCTGTTTCATCCCGCCCGACAATTCCTTCGGCAGCGACGAAGCAAACTGCGTCAATCCTACCACACTCAAATAATAGCTCGCTTGTTCGCGCCGCTTTTTCTTGGAGACGCCTTGAAGTTTGAGGCCAAACTCGGCATTTTCCTGCACGTTCATCCAAGGATAAAGAGTGTAATGCTGAAATACCATACCTCGATCCGGCCCAGGCGAAACAACTTCCTTACCGTCAATTTTCACTTCCCCTGCTGTCGGCTTGTCCAATCCCGCAATCTGCCTCAACAGAGTAGATTTGCCCGAACCGGATGCGCCTACCGCGCAGATAAATTCGCCTTGCTTGATGCTCATATTGATGTCCTTGAGGACAACTAATTTACCGTTTTTTGTTTCAAAGTTTTTGTGCAGATTGTTGATTTGTAGAAACATGAGTAAATCCTCTGTAATGTAAGTAAAAATTAGTTTTTTTCATTCCCAAAATCTGTAAATTTTAGGACTAACAACGATATCTAGCGTGGGTTTCGATTTTATTTTACACCACTGCCTTCTTCCTTCAACATCTGCTTACTGTTTCTGACTTGCTGGAGTTTAGACTAACAAGGGAAAGAAAAGGGAGCCTGTGATTGGCACAGGCTCCCTAAAGGCAGAAAATTGAGAA
>NZ_JAUBQR010000183.1:0-13547 GCF_036701385.1 Microcoleus sp. Pol12B4
CAAGGTCGTGTCATCAATACTTGGGCTGATGTGATCAACCGCGCTAACTTGGGTATGGAAGTCATGCACGAGCGCAATGCTCACAACTTCCCGCTTGACTTGGCTGCTGGTGAAGTCACCCCAGTAGCAATGGTTGCTCCTTCTATCAACGGCTAAGTTTTAGTCCCAGATAAACAAAAAGCGCTCCTAGAAATAGGGGCGCTTTTTGTTCGGGGAAAAATATTTTTAGAGACCTGCTTCTATCCGCTAAATCCCTTAAATCCCTTAAATCCCTTACCCCCTTACCTCCGTTACATCCATTGGTTGCTTTCCTTCTTCATTTTTACTTATTTTTTCTTTTTTTATTCTTTAGTTTTTTATGATTACTATAGAACATAGCCACTAGGCCGATCGAGATACTGTGACATACTCCACGGGCGAAATCTTATATTATGGTCTAGGATTCCAATAGTCGGATTCAGAATATGTTGGGCTTGCTATAAAGTGTTCGCTAGCAGCAATGCAATTGTGTCAATTCCAGAATCTAACCATAGACAAATGTAGCTGATCGGGAGTCGCTCCTCACCGTCCCAAGCGCTCTATCTGTAAGGAGAATTTGTATTATGAAAGATGGACAAGAAGTACGCCGGGTCTCCACAGCCGTCATTGCTGGTGCTTGCGGGTTGGCTTTACTGACGGGAGGGGGCATTGCCTGGTGGACCGCGAACCGTTCGCCAACCCCTGCAGATACGCAGCCTTCTGCTCAAACTACCGCTCCCCCGCTTTCCCCAAGCCCTGCGGAATCTCCTGCTGTAGTTATCCCCGTACCCCCTCCAAATCCTGTACAAGTGCCACAGGTTCAGCAGACGCCACAGGTTCAGACGCCGCAGGTTCAGACGCCTAACGCTCTAGTCCCAAAGTCGCTGCAGCCAAAGCCTTTGCCGCAGACAGGTGTCCAGACAGTGCAAGTCTACTGGGTTAAAGATGCCAGCGGTAAATTTGAGGGAATTCCTACGAAAGTAGCTGTCAAACAAGCTGACAAGCCTGATGCAGCTTTACAAGCTGCTTTTAATAGTTTGTTGGCGGGGCCGAAGGATGGAACTGTTTCTAGCGAAATTCCTAAGGGGACAAAACTTAGGGGTTTAAGTGTTAAGAATGACGGAGTTTATGTCGATTTGTCAGCCGAATTTACTTCGGGGGGAGGGAGTAATTCGATGACTGGCCGGTTAGGGCAAGTTATCTATACCGCTACGAGTTTACAACCGAATACCAAGGTTTGGATTTCGGTAGAAGGGAAGCCTTTAGAACTTTTAGGCGGCGAAGGTTTGGAGGTGGCTCAGCCGAGTACCCGCCAAAGTTTTGACAAAAATTTTCCCTTTTAGTAATTATGAGTCATTAGTTACAAGCCCTTAGTCATCGGTCTGAAGGCAGATCGTAGGAATTGATAACTGATGACTCATGACTGAGGACAGAGAACTGGCAACTAATTTTCAGTGTTTCGTAGTTAGGCTAAATGCCCGAAAGTGTAGGGCTTGCTGTTCGATCCTGCTGGCAAGCCGATCGCACACCATATTACACAGCTCAAAAATTAACTCGTCTTGCACCTTATAATAAGCTGAAGTCCCTTCACTCCGGCGAGTGAGGATACCAGCTTGGAGCATGAGTTTTAGGTGCTTAGAAACATTGGCTTGACTCGTTTGAGTAGCTTCCACCAATTCTTGCACGCATTTTTCGCCGTCGCGAAGCAAGTTCAAGATTCGTAAACGCATGGGTTCGCTCAAAATACTGAAATACTCAGCAACTTGTTGCACGACCTCTTGCGGGACAGGCTGGGATGACTTCATCAAACTCACCGGAGAGAAGTGATCGGGAAATATTAGCATTTATTCTGTCCATAACAATAAAGTAATCCTTCAATCCGGATTAATTCGCATCAACACTTGACCGTATTCGACAGGTTCGCCATTTTGAACTAAAATTTCCATCACTTGACCAGAGACTTCATCCGCATCGATCTCGTTCATCAGCTTCATCGCTTCGATAATACAGACTGTCTGATTGACCTTAATGCGATCGCCCACATTGACAAAAGGCGGCTCGTCGGGAGCAGCAGCGCGATAAAAGGTTCCTACCATCGGCGAGATAATTGGCACCCATTTCGTATCGACAGAAGCAGGTACGGCAGCAGGTACAGCGACAGGGGCGCTCACCGGGGTCTCAGCAGACTCGGCTCCTAAATTTTGGTTAACAGCAGGAGGTGACGCTAAGGTGGGGCTAGCAACAGCACCCAACGCGATGGGAGCGACTGTAGGCACGGCAGCAGGCAGCGCAGCAGCGGTTGCTGGTGAACTTGTCAGACTGCCTTTGCGTACTGTCAGTTCAATCTCTCCACTTTTTAAGGTCAGTTCCGAAATGCCAGTTTTGTCTAATACAGTTAGCAGTTCGCAAAGCTGGTTTAAGTCTAGTTGCACAGCAGATTCAAGGGTAATTAAGAATTGAAAATTGAAAATTCGGGTTCAGGCGAAGCTAGGATAATTCAGCGAGGTTGGAGACAAAAGGGCTAGTTTTTAAGCTGTGAGCGATGAGTCTTGAATTTTGACTTCTTTAACTCATAACTCAGAACTAAAAACTCCCTTTTCCTCCCTCGTTTCTACTCTCGGCCGAGGTACTTGTCTTCACGAGTATCAATCCGAATCCGTTCTCCAATGGAAATAAATAGAGGCACCATAATCTGAGCGCCAGTGGAGAGGATGGCGGGTTTGCTGCCACCAGTGGCAGTATCTCCTTTGACTCCAGGATCGGTTTGTGTCACTTCCAAGACGACAGAGTTGGGCAGTTCCACTTCCAGGATTTGGTCGTTCCAGCGAAGGATATTGACTTCCATACCTTCATTGAGGTACTTGACACGATCGCCTATTTGCTTAGCATTTAGGCGGCTTTCTTCGTAAGTTTCCATATCCATAAAGACAAACTCGTCGCCCTCTTTATAGGTATGTTGCATCACGCTCTTTTCCAGGTTGGCTTGAGGCAAAGTCTCGCCCGCCCGGAAGGTTTGTTCTACTACGTTTCCGGTTTGGACGTTTTTTAATTTTGTCCGCACGAAAGCCGAGCCTTTTCCTGGCTTGACGTGGAGGAATTCGATAACCCGCCACACGCCGTTATTCCATTCAATTGAAACACCTGGTCGAAAGTCGTTACTGGAGATCATATAAATTTTTGCGGGCAATCCCGTCGCCTTGGGGCACGGGGGAACTACAGTCAGTCGATTTTAGATTTTAGATTTTAGATTTTAGATTTACTCCACAGATGAATTTGGGAGATTGAACCTTGGTCTAAAATTTTGATCTCTCCACGACAGGAGTCTGGGGATTGTATCCGTTTTTGAGCGGGTCAGGATAAAGCTGCTGTTTAGCTGACGGCATCAAAAAAGCAATTGGCATTTTATTTTACCGTTCAAAGGGAGCAAGTGCTGTACTGAAAGCTAAAAAGCTCTCAAGGGAAGGAAGTTCTGCCGCGAGTAGTGTACGGCATTAAGGGATAGAAGGCCGACAGCGCTGTGGGAAGATAATAGAGGCAATAAAAGTTAAAGTTATGTTGCATTGGCCTAATTTCTCGATCGATACGTGCAAGCGCTGGGGCAAAACCGTCGCTTTAGCGCTCTTGCTGTTCACTCTCTCCCTGAGTTTCAGTTCAGTTTCCCATGCCAAACGCCCCAGCAGCAGTATGCCTGCTGGGAATGCGATTACGGACGGCCGGGCGCTGCTGCGCTACGCTTTACCTATTGACAATCAGACTGTGCGAGAATTGCAAATCAGTCTCGAAGACATTGGCAACCACATACGGTCTAAACGTTGGGGGCCCATTAGCAGTGATGTCAGCAAGGCTTCCAGGATTCTCAACCTTCGGGAATCTGACCTTTTAGAGAGTATTCCCGACGCAAAAAAGCCGGAAGCTGAAGCGCTAGTTGCAGGAGTCAAGGAGAAAGTTGCTCAACTGGAAAAGGCTGTTGAGGCTAAAGACAGGGACAAAGTGATTGACTTGAAAGCCACAATCTTAGGTTCGGTAGGCGAAATCGAAGAATTGATGGTGACAAAGTTTCCGTTTGAAGTGCCTGCCAAGTATGCTAATCTGCCTCAACTGAAAGGGCGCGCTACTGTGGCTGTACAAACTGAGAAAGGGGAAATTACTGTTGTGGTTGACGGCTACAGCGCCCCGGTTACGGCTGGTAATTTTGTGGATTTGGTCGATCGAGGTTTTTATGACGGTTTGCCGTTTATTCGATCGGAAGAATCCTACGTTTTGCAAACGGGAGACCCCGAAGGCAAGGAAGTCGGTTTTATTGACCCAACTACTGGCAAATACCGGAATGTGCCACTAGAAGTGCTCGTCAGGGACGAAAAAGAACCTATTTACGGGATTACTCTAGAAGATGCGGGACGTTATCGCGACGAGCCTGTTTTGCCTTTTTCTGCTTTTGGTACTGTGGCCATGGCCCGTACAGAAACTGACCCTGATAGCGCTTCTTCTCAGTTTTTCTTTTTCTTGTTTGAACCTGAACTCACGCCCGCAGGTCTGAATTTGTTGGACGGCCGCTATGCTGTTTTTGGTTACATGATTGAAGGAAAAGAAGTTTTGGAGCAACTGAAGCAGGGAGACAAGATTGTATCTGCTAAGGTAGTTAAAGGAATCGAAAATTTGGTGCGACCTCAAGTTTAATTAATGACGGCGATTGAAATCGCTTTTACACCAAAGTGACGGCGATTGAAATCGCTTTTACAGAAACAAAGCCCGCCTGCGCGGGCTGAAAAAATCAATATTGACAGGGATTGAAATCTTTTCTAAATAAAGGTGACGGCGATTGAAATCGCTTTTACACAGACAAATCCCGCCGGATCAGGCTGGAAGAATAGATAATTTCTATAGTTTCGTTATTGAAATCAGGAATTTAATCGAAAATATGGCTATTTTAGAATTTTTATTGGTAATAGGGTTGGGCGGACTTGCAGGCTTGTTGATTGTAAAAAATGTAAATGAAAGCCAGCAAAAGCAGCGGTTGGATGAGGCTTTTTATCAGTTGTTAGAAACTCAAAATAGTCAAATTTCGTTGATTCAACTGGCTGCTAATGCTAGGGTGGAGGCTGAAGTTGCTCAGCAGTATTTAACTCGGCAAGTGAAGATTTTTTCGGCGATTTTAGAGGTAGATGATGAAGGAGATACTTTTTATAGATTTCCTAGGTTGCGCTTGCCACCGAGTTCGGGTAAGGAATGGTAAGAAAGTGCGAGCGACTAATTCAAATTTATGAAAGTTAAAGATATCGGTGAACAAGGTCTTTTAAGAATATTGCAACAATTCTGTCCCGCAGAGATAGTGGGTGATGATTGCGCTGTCATGACTACAAATTCCAACCAATCTCTGGCTATCACTACAGATATGTTGGTGGATGGAGTGCATTTTAGCGATCGCACTACGGGGCCTTATTACGCAGGATGGCGCGCCGCAGCAGCGAATTTGTCGGATCTCGCGGCTATGGGAGCAAAGCCTCTGGCGGTGACTGTAGCCCTCGCTGTGGCAGCGGATACGGCTGTGGAGTGGGTTGAAGAGTTTTATCGAGGGATGACGGCTTGTTTGCAAGAATATCATACGCCGATCGTCGGTGGCGATGTCGTGCGATCGCCCGTGGTGACAGTGGCGATTACGGCTTTTGGACAAGTTGAGCGCGATGATTGTACCATTCGTCGGTCAAATGCGCGATCGGGCTGGGCGATTGTGGCTACTGGGGTTCACGGAGCCTCCCGCGCGGGATTAGAATTGCTGTTAAATCCAGAATTCGGGCAAACTCTTACAGAAGTCGATCGGGCTTCTTTAATTCTCGCTCACCAGCGCCCTAAACCGAGGCTGGATGTTTTGCCGGTTGTTTGGGAAATTTTAGATTCTGCAGGTGAGTTTTCCATCGCAGGAATGGACAGCAGCGACGGTTTAGCTGATGCGATTATTCAAATTTGTCTGGCTAGCGGTGTTGGCGCAAAAGTCGATCGCACAAAAATACCAATTCCCGATATTTTCAGCGAAATCGTATCAACCGAAAAAGCTTTAGATTGGGCATTATACGGCGGCGAAGATTTCGAGTTAGTGCTGTTTTTGCCGATGGCGAATGCTCAGTTATTGGTAGAAAAAATAGGAAATGGAGCCGCGATTGTGGGAATCGCTACGGAGAGCACCGATATCTGGTTGAGTGATAGCAACGGTATCGATCGTGATACTGTATTAAAGCTCGATCAAGGATTTCAACACTTCTGAATTATCTCGCTGGTCCGCATAGGCGGGCTTGGTTTGTGTAGACGCGGTTACCGCCTGGTTTTTGCCCGTTACAGATTGTCCGCCAGCGAACCGTTGACTCTGTTATTATAGGCAGTCGCCAAATTATTTTGGGTTTGCGTCCATTTTTCACTACCGGGTTCCCGATTATTTAAAACCATTTGATAACCCGTAATGGCAATTTCAATATTATTCGCTCTATTCCCACTGGGAAAGTCACTAATATGAATACTCAAATTTTCAATAAGACCGATAATTGAGCTAATTGTTTCTGAGTTTTCGCCAGCAATTAACTTCTGGGCTACTTGCTGTATAATCTCGGCAAAACGGGCATTGAGGAGATGTTGTCGCCCTTCCAGCAAGGGGTAAATTACTGCTATATCCCCGTTGCTATCTTGTTCGGCTTGCAATAATTCTAGGAAAAAATTTGCATAGTCTTGGAAATTTTCACTAGCCGAGTTATTGCTATCTATGTCATCGTTCATATCGATGATTTGCGCTAGGTAACGGGCTAGATGTCGAAGGAATTTAGCGCCATTTTCCCCTCCTTGTTCTGCCAATGTTGAGGCTACTAATTCACAAGTTTCCAGAAATCCGCGATCGAGTAATTCTGAGTTATCCTGTAATATTTGTGCTTCTTCTCCGTTGGGAGCATTCAACAGGGTGTGAATTAATTGCAGATAGGCTTGGGCGCGGTTTTCTTCCATTGTAGGGAGTTGTGAATAACACTGAGATTTATTTTATCATGCTTGGGGGTGGGTTTTTGGGCTTGGTTCTATTTTTTATGATTTTGACCGCAGATGTTGACAGATGTATGCTGATCGACGTGGATAAATACGGTTGGAGCTAATCTTAACGTCTAGATAATGCTACCTTTGGCATGAATCTATTTAAGATTTGCTCGATCGCAATTACTGTCCAATCAATATCCGCTTCTGTCGTTTCTCGTCCCAGACTCAAGCGAATTCCGCCAACTGCCATAGTTTTGCTATATCCCATTGCCAACAAAATTGGGCTGGGAGTTATTTTTCCACTGTTACAAGCAGAACCAGAACTAATTCCTATTCCTGCTAAATTGAGCTGTCTTACTAAAGTTTTGCCTGTGACTTTCTCTGTGTCGCCGTCGGGAGAAACAATGCAAAAACTGACGTGGTGCGGGAGTCGGAAATATCGATCGCCAGTTGGGACTAAACTGGGTACGTGGGATAATTTGTCAAAAAGTCGATCGCGCAATGCAATTAACCTCGGCGTTTCCACATCTATTTCCTGCAATGCTAACTCCGCCGCCACCCCAAAACCGACAATTGTCGGCAGCGCTTGCGTCCCGGAACGCAGTTTCAATTCTTGGCCACCACCGCCTAACATTGGCACTAATTCTACTCCCGGGCGCACGTAAAGCGCGCCTGCACCTTGTGGCCCGTAAAGTTTGTGACTGGAAACCGAAAGCAAGTCTACGGGAAGTTTCTGCACGTCTACTTGCAGTTTCCCGGCAACTTGAACTGCATCGGTATGAAACATAATATTGCGATCGCGCGCAATTTGTCCTAATGCCTCAATTGGTTGCAGCGTGCCAACTTCACTTTGTCCGTAAATGATTGAAATTAACACTGTATTCGATCGCAGCGACTCTTGCAAATCCAAAGGGTGAATGCGCCCAAATTTATCCACGGGTAGGCGTGTTACTTCCCATCCCAATTGTTCGAGTTGTCGCGCCGGTTCCGCTACTGCGGAGTGCTCTACGCTGGAGATAATAATATGCTGCGGCTTTGTATAAAGACGCGCAATTCCCATAATTGCCAAATTGTCCGCTTCAGTGCCGCCACTGGTAAAAATCATCGATTCCGGTAGCGCGTTAATCAAGCTAGCAACCTGCATTCTTGCTAATTCTAAAGCTGTCGCCGCCCTTTGTCCCCACTCGTGCAAGCTGGAAGGATTACCCCACTGCTGAGTCAGGGCTTTTTGCATGGCTTGAATCGCTTCTGGCCGTGCGGGTGTTGTGGCACTATAGTCGAGGTAAATTTGCATAATAACTAATTAATGAATGTTGACTGTTGACTGTTGTGAGTGGCTACCAATAATCAATAACCAATAACTAACTTCCTGGTTTGCAGACGTTGTAATCTTCGTGCGACAAAACTTTTTGGGGAATTAAGAAAGTGCCGCAATCTTCACAAAGCATTCTGTAGTTGCGAGTTACAGGAATACTGATTATCAAACGGTTGTGACGCAGGCGTTTGCCGCCGAAATCTCTGTAATTCTTATTTTCGCTTAAAGCTGCTATAATTGCCCGTGCTTTAGTGACTACGTGGTCGGGCAGACCTCTAAGATCGATGATATCTCTAGCAAATGATGCTTCCCTCTCTTGCTTTTTGGTTTGTTTTTGTGTCAGCACTTCAACGTAATGCTGCTGCGCCACCAACTGTTGCGTGCAGCGATGGCACGCTTTACCATATCCTTTGTGACCGCACGGAAAAATTCTTTTTCTTTTAGCCATAAAGCAGCGGTATAGGGTTTGACCCACGCCCCTGAATGCTGCTACCCTACCAGTGATGCTTCCGGCATCGAGGCAGTTCTACAAGACGTAAAATCTATTCCCTTGCATAAATTTAATAGGTTGTAACTTTACTTCATCCAATAGCTTTGAACTGTGGAAAGGCTAATAACCTCTATATTTTTTAAAATTTTGTGGCTGTAGTGCATTATCATTTACTCGGTTTCTGTTGTGCTGGGCTGGTGGCGATCAATCTGGCGGGCTGCGGACAAAAAAAGCAAGACGTGCAGAATTTACCTCTCAGTCTGGCTCCATTACCTCAAGACCCCTTGTTGCAAGTATACTTCAATCAGTCGATCGCTTCGAGTTATACAGAGCCTTACCGCCAGCAAACTAGACCTGGAGATGATTTAGAAAAGTTGATCGCTGTTGCGATCGCTAGTGCTGGATCGACGGTAGATTTAGCGGTTCAGGAGTTTCGCTTGCCCAGTATTGCGAGGGTTTTGGCCGATCGACAGCGATCGGGAATTAAAGTGAGATTAATTGTCGAACATATCTATAGTCGCCCTTGGAGCGATTTTACAGCTCAGGAGTTAACGAAATTACCGGAAAGAGAGCGCGATCGTTATACCGAATTTGTGCAACTTGCCGATCGCAATAAAGACGGTAAATTGAGTTCCGAGGAAATCAAGCAAAATGATGCTTTGGTAATTGTCAAGGATGCGGGCATTCCTGTAATTGATGATACTGCTGACGGCAGTAAAGGCAGCGGTTTGATGCACCACAAATTTGTGGTAATTGATGGCAAAACCGTAATCGTCACTTCTGCTAATTTTACCACAAGCGATATACACGGCGATTTTAAAACAGCAGCAAGTCGCGGCAATGCTAACAATTTACTGAAAATTGAAAATCCTCAAGTAGCGCAACTATTTACTCAAGAATTTAACATCATGTGGGGCGACGGGCCGGGAGGCAAACCGGACAGCAAGTTTGGCATCAAAAAGCCGTTTCGTCAAGTGCAAAAAGTAAGAGTAGGGAATTCGACAGTTGGGGTGCAATTTTCGCCCACGACTGCGACTTTGCCTTGGGAAAAAAGCCCTAACGGTTTGATAAATCGAACTTTGGGTAGTGCGAAAAAGTCGGTTGATTTGGCACTGTTTGTATTTTCGGCTCAGCGGTTGTCAAATACTCTGGAAATTGAAGCTAGCCGGGGAGTTGCGGTGCGAGCTTTAATTGACTCTAATTTTATTTATCGCTCTTACAGTGAAGGGTTGGATATGATGGGGGCGACTTTGATGCAGGATTGCGGCTTAGAAACTGACAATCGCCCTTGGAGAAAGCCGCTGACTACGGTGGGAGTGCCTCTGTTACCAATGGGCGATCGCCTGCACCACAAATTCGGCGTTGTGGACGGCAAAACGTTGCTTACAGGTTCTCATAACTGGAGTGAGGCTGCAAATCACGGGAATGACGAGACGTTGCTGGCGATCGAGAGTCCCATAGTTGCAGCCCATTTTGAGCGGGAGTTCGATCGGCTTTACAAAGGTGCAATCTTGGGAATTCCCGCCCGAATCAAACAGAGAATTGACGCTAAGAAAAAAGAGTGCGATTCACTACAAGCAACCTCAAAATCGGCGAGTGATAAACCTCAAATTGCTGCGGGTAAAAAGTTAGTTAATTTGAATGCGGCAACTCAGGAAGAATTAGAAACCTTGCCTGGGGTTGGCCCGAAGTTAGCCGAGAGAATTATTGCAGCGCGGCAACAGCAACCTTTCACCTCTTTGGAGGATGTGGCACGGGTACAGGGAGTCGGGGACAAGATTTTAGAGAGATGGCGCGATCGAGTAACGTGGTAGTTAAATTCGTACTCCGGACTTCATGCCTGACTCTAAAAAGTTCACAGTCAGAACTTCCGTCCTTCCTTTCTCAACTCAGCATCCCAGACTCAAGTTGCCACTAGAAACCTATTGGAACTACTTTGACAACACCTCACCTCTCAAGTTAAAATAGCTCCTAAACAAAATGCTATCTATTCACATTAGAGGTAGAGAGAGATGAAACACGCCAGATTTATTACGGGGAGGCCACAAACCAAGTTCGTAGCTATTTTGGTGGGGGCTATTTTTTTGATTCTAGCAGCTTTCACAGTCAGCGCCCAGCCGACTAGCGAAGCACAATTTAGGGTCAAAAACGAAAACGCTTTTAGTATTAATTTGATTCAATTTAAGCGCACTGAATATATAGGTACGTGTGCTGGTACTGTCTTCTCCCCTGATTCGCAAAGCGCTCGATTTGTCTCCAGCAAGACTCCTCCTGGCCCTAACAGAAGGGTGATAATTAAAAATGTGACTGATGGTATGGAAACTAACCCCTATCCCTACACAGACCGAGGTTACAACAAAGGTGAGTTTTCCGAGGATTTTGGATTTAAGTTGGGCAACAGTCACAAAACAAGAACTTTTTCGGTTTTAGAGGGCGAAAATAAGTTTCTCTATGAAATTAAAGAAAATGACCAAGTTATAGAACAGGGTGCGCTTACGGCTGAAGTTTCTATACAAAACTTAGGTACTTTTCCCCGTCAGCAAATTTGTGAAGATAAGATAGAATGTAAAGATACTACTGATTGTCGCGACCGTAAAGGCAGAAAAAGAACTTGCAGACAAGAGTGTTTTCCTCTTCAACAATGTCGCTGTCCGTAATTACTTTCTGTCCTAAAATTATTCTTTTTTATTAATGTCAGAAGACTAAGAGAAATAACAAACCAGAAAAAAATAATTTATTTTCAAGTTAAAAGGGGCAACCACTGGGGATTGCCCCTCCCAGAAAATTATTGGTTTAAGTAATGGGGTGAAAGTAAAATGCTGCTCCTAACACGATGTATGTTGCTAAAAGCAGCACTCCTTCGAGCCAATTCGAGCGCCCGTCGAGACTAATTAGATTAGCAATCGTCACGGCAATGGCAACTGCAACTACTTCAAATGGATTGAAGTTTAAATCCATCGGCTGATGAATCACCAATCCGATAATCACCAACACCGGCGCTACCAGCAAAGCAACTAGCAAACTCGAACCCATCGCGACAGAAACTGACAAATCCATATTGTTTTTCATCGCAACTCCCACCGCAGTTACATATTCGGCCGCGCCGCCAACAATCGGCAACAGAATTACCCCTGTAAACAGCGGCGTCAATCCCAATCCTTTGGTAGTTTCTTCCACAACACCAACGAAAATTTCTGATTCAAAAGCAACGGCAACAGTTGAGGCAACTAGCACTCCTATCCACAGCCACAAATTCGGTTTGTGCGTAGTAGATTCCTCTTTGGTATTTTGAGGATTTTCTGACTCTAGTTCTAGTAACCCAACATCGTAAAGATAGCTGTGAGTTTTTAATGAAAATAGCAGAGTGAGAGCGTAAACTCCAATTAGGACGATCGCAGTTATTATGGAAAGATTCTGAATGGCTGCGGGTTCGACTCCATTGGAGGTATAAATTACCATTGTCGGCAGCAGGATTGCAATCACTGCTAGAGTCATTGTGGAACCGTTCACCCGCGCGATAATCGGTTTAAATTCTTGTTCTTTATAACGGATTCCTCCTAGCAGCATGGAAAATCCCATCACTAAGAGCAAGTTGCTAATAATTGTACCGGTTATGCTGGCTTTCACAATGTCAATTAAGCCAGCTTTCAGAGCAACTATGGCAATAATTAATTCCGTAGCATTGCCGAAGACTGCATTTAATAAGCCGCCTATGGAGGGGCCTGTAACGATCGCCACTTCTTCTGTTGCGGTGCTCAACCAAATAGCCAGAGGTATAATCCCTAAAGCGGATGTGATGAAAACTGCCAGGGAGCCCCAGTGCAAATACTCAGCGGCGATGGAAATGGGGATGAAAATTAACAGCGCTATGGAAAGAATCTTTTTGATTGACATAGGAACTCGGATGGTATATGGAAGGGTGAGGTCGAGTTGTCGGAGCGATCGTCAAGTTGATTTTACATTATTTAACTGTACTCTGACACCCAAATACGGATACAATCCCCGGACTTGAGTTGTTGAGATCAATCATTGTTTAGACAACACTTCTAGTCGCCAGCAAGTGGCTGTGGAGTCCATCTAAAATCTAAATTATAAAATCTTAACTTCACTGAATGTTGTCTATCTGAGAAAAATTGCGCCGTCATTCCGAATCCTTAAAGATGTTTTATCCAAACCTAAATCATTTGTCTCGTCTAATCTTACCTCTACTGTTCCTTCGCCAGCAGGTTTCAAACTGGGTTTCAATAATGCACCATCTAGTCGCCTAAATACAATGGAGGCCGGTAATGTCAATGCTGCCAGCGCGACTGTTGAATTTTCCGCTAAACTCTGGCGGTTAGTCTGTCCAACCACCTGAAAAAATAGTCGATCGTTGGTTTTATTGGTTAATCTAACATTGACTTTGCCATTAACGGGAACTATCTTGCCGTCAGGGGCTCTTTCTGGTTCGTTAGTTTGAGATATTTCGCCAGCAAAACTCGCATCGTGGGTAAAAAGCAAAAAGCTGTTGCTTGCTATGGCTAAGCTGGCCGCCAGTAGACTTACCACCCAGGTTTTATCGATCGCTAATTTGCACATTTATTTTGTTGACTTTTGATCTAAAAATTCTCACAAGATATTTTACCTGATCCTGCTATTTTCGTAATTGCTCAACTAGGGGAAAAAAGGGAGCCATCAGTAGAGAGAGCTTGTTGAATAGATTGATAAGCAGTTAAA
>NZ_JAUBQR010000184.1:0-5125 GCF_036701385.1 Microcoleus sp. Pol12B4
ACTGCTTTGATATCACCTTCAGCAATCAGAATATCAGCGATGCGATCGCTCCCTGAAACTGGATCTAGCACTCGTACATTTTGTAGCAGTTCGCGGCTCATATAACAGAAGGAAGAAGGAAGTTCGGCAACGGATGTAACGGATGTCAGGAAGAAGGAAGAAGCAATCCACCGCATTAGTTTCAGGAATTAAGAACTTCCTAAGCGTCGGGCGCGGTTGTTATCAAAATTCAAACATTTTTCAGGCGCGAACCCGTAGCGGTGGGCGTTCCTTCCGCTACGGGTTCGCGCTCAGCACTTTACTAATTACAGTGCTCCGGCTGCTGTTTTGTCAAAAACTCCGCCGCTCAAATGAGTTGTGACATTCATCGCTTGTAATACCGGCAAACCATCCGGGCCGTGGGGATAATCAATCACGCTAACGGCTCCGTTTCCTTGTTTGAATTTCCAGAAATGTTCAGGTTCTAAACCGAATAGGTGGCAGAGAATAGCTTTGTTAATGGCGTCGTGAGCAACGACAATTCCAGTACCAGAAACAGATTGTACTATTTCTCGCCAAGATGCGATCGCTCTGTGCCAAACTTGCTGCAAATTTTCTCCTTCGGGCATTTGGACTTTTTCAGGAGATGTTTTCCATTCTTCGAGCAAACCCGGATAGGATTGTTCGATTTCTGATTCAAACTTTCCTTCCCAAAGTCCGTGGCTGATTTCCCTCAACTCGTCGCGGAGTTCTAGTTGCAAACCGCCGTGATATTTGAGAATAATTTCCGCAGTTTCTTTTGGACGTAGCATCGAACTGCTGATCGCAAAATCCAATTTTACATCCTTGAGAAATTCTGCTGCCCGCCGGGATTGTTCGCGGCCGTTATCGTTGAGAGGCACGTCTATTTGCCCTTGAAATTTACCTGCTTTATTCCAGTCTGTTTCGCCATGACGCACCAGCAACAATCGCGGGCCTTGGTGTCCGTCCCTCGGTTTGGGAAAAATTTCCCCGGTATGGGAAGTTAAATTTACCGACTCTAATTGAATTGCAACTTTCTTTCTTTGCTCTCCGAGTTTGTCGTTAGTAACAGGGGAAGGACCAAAATTAATGACACTAATTCCGCAATTTGACTGTTGAATTGATTGATAGTAATCCGGGGTAATTTCCGAGGCTGTGGCGATGAGAGCGCGGTTGATTCCGTTGTGACCTACTACTAGAATTGTGCCGTCTTGATGGCGCGATAAAAGTTCTTGCCAAAAGTGTCGGGCGTTAGCAAAAATTGCCAATACTGGGAAGTGTTCAATGTCGCCGTCAGCAGATGGCAGTTTCATGGAAAATTTGTCTGGCTGTCTTTGCCACTGCTGATATGCTTCGGGGAATTTGTCGATCGCATCTTGGCGCAGCATTCCTTCCCAAAGAGGCAAATCGATTTCCATTAAATTATCAGTTGGCTGGAGTTGTGGCGGATTTGTCAAGCGCGACAGGATGATTTCCGCTGTTTCTTTGGCTCGTTGCAAGGGACTGGTATAGGCGGCATCAAAGGCGATACTGCTGAGTGTGTCGCCTACTTGCAGGGCGGCGCTGCGGCCTGCTTCTGTCAAAATCGATTTATCCAGGCGGCCTTGGATGCGGCGTTCTTGATTGTAGGTGCTTTTGCCGTGACGGACTAAGATAATGCGAGTCATTCGATTTTAGATTTTAGATTTTAGATTTTAGATTTAGCCTGCTACCCCGCTGCGGGTGCGCAGTGCGCACCTTACCCATACATGGCGGGTCAAGGATTTGTGGCGTAAGTCTTGTTGAGGCGAGTCAAAAAGATGAGCCAGTGAAATTTTACCAGTTGTCGGGATACTCTCGTCTGCAACGACCTATGATTAAAGACGGAAAAGATTTAGCCACGGATTCGCGCGGGACGGAAAAGCAGGAATGACATTGAAGCGGGTGATTTTAGGTATTTTAACGGCGATCGCGATCGCCCTGGTCGGTTTATCTTTAGTTGCTAGTTGGAACCAGCCACAAATTCAAAGTCGGCTGGAACTCTACCAGACAAATTTGATGCTTCACGCCTCCGAGTGGCAAGGAGAAAATAATCAGAGTGCTAATTTAAGTTCGGCGCGCAACAATATTGTCGGTGCAGATCCTTTAAATACGGCTTTGACGCAATATCAAGAAGCGCGAGACTCGACTCGCAAAACTCTCGAAACAACTCAAGCACAATTTAAAGAAATTCAGTCGCCCGTCGCCTCCAAGTCTGATGATAATACTCTGAATTCTGCTCAAACTAAGGTTTTGTCAGAGTCGTTCGAGCAACAGTCACTGCTGCTAAACGAACTTGACTTGCGCCTGGGAATTTTGCAGGCAAGCAGCGACAAAACTCAGGCGGCGATCCAAACTTGGAAAAATTTAGTTGAGCGGTACAACACTCAAATTGATTACGACCCTTCGGCGGTCACTGCTAAAGTTTTAACGGGAATTTGGAGCAATCCGGCTCAACTGCTGCCGGATGCCGAGCAGAACATTAAAAAGTCTTTGGAGGGCTGGTTTCGCTATCGCGCTCTCGCTCAACTTTACAAGCTGCAAGAACGTTCTAAAGAGCTGGTGGCGCTGCAAGCAGCAGAGCAAGCAACGGCTGAGCAAGCTGTAGAAAAGTTGGCAATTATAGTTGGCGTTCCGGCGATCGCACTTTGTATTGGTACGGTTTTGCTGGTTGGTTTGACCGTGCAGTGGTTGTTGCAGCGGAAGCAGTTAGATACAGCAGGTTCCGGCCCGGTGTTGGCGCGAAATGCGAGCTTGACTTGGGATGTGCCTTGGGACGGCGAGATTGTTTGGCAGGTGCTGGTTGTCGGCTTTTTCTTTGTCGGGCAAATCTTGATTCCCTATTTGTTGCTTCCTGTTTCTCTGGCTGTTTTAAAACTCAATCCTGCTACTTTTGACCCGCGCGACAAGGCTTTTTATATCTTTGCTACTTATGTCTTGCTGTCGGCTGGGGGGCTTTCGGTACTGTATTTTTCGGTCAAGTCTTTTTTGCCTTTGCCGGAAGGTTGGTTTCGGATAAATTGGCGGGGAAGTTGGTTTTTGTGGGGTTTTGGCGGCTATTTTGTTGCTTTGCCTTTGGTAGTTTTGGTGTCGCTGATTAATCAGCAATTTTGGCAGGGACAAGGTGGCAGCAATCCGATTTTGCCGATCGTTCTCGAAGGTAGGGACAACGTGGCTTTGGCGGTGTTTTTCGGTACTGCCGCGATCGCCGCTCCGGTTTTTGAGGAAATTGTGTTTCGAGGCTTTCTGCTGCCTTCTCTGACTCGCTATTTGCCTGTTTGGGGAGCGATCGCAGCTTCTGCTTTCTTGTTTGCTGTGGCTCACTTGAGTGTCTCTGAGATTCTGCCTTTGGCGACTTTGGGTGCGGTTTTGGGGTTTGTGTACACGCGATCGCGCAATCTCCTTGCTCCTATGCTTCTCCACAGTCTTTGGAACAGTGGTACTCTCCTGAGTCTGTTTCTTTTGGGCGGTGGCGCGAGTTAATTGGAGCGGTTGTTAATAATTGTGAATTAATCGAGTTTTTTTGAGAGTGCTCGTCAGGGCGATCGACTCTTGCCAAAAACAGCACTAGGGTGTTCGGTGCGCCCCTGATATCTAGGTCGGTAAAATAACCGGAATTCCTATAGGGGCGGGTTCACCCTAATCTGTAATATCAGCCACAGATCCAGATCGACGAGTCCAGATTCCTTACTTGAGCGGAAAAACAGAGTTTAACATGGAAGTAATATCTTGTCGGCTGATGATTGAGAGACTTACCCGGGCGCTCGTACCAAACGGAATTTGACAATCCGGCTAATTTATAGCTAAATTTTAATTTAGGATGAGGCTTAAACCCATGAGTAATTTGAACAGCCGCAACTTAGAGGGAACGCCGAGTTGGAGGCGTTTCGCACCCTACGCAGCCTTGGGTCTGTTAATATTTTCTTTCAATTCAGGCAGCGAACTCAATTATTTCTTGAGAGGCTACTTGGTGATTCTACAGGCTCAAGTCGGTATAGTTCTGCTGTATTTTGCGATGTCTAAGTTTCGCAAAAACCAAAATAAATGAGTAAAAATTAGTAAGCTTACTTAGGTCGCTCGTTAAAGGTCGATCGCCGAGTTAAAATAAAAACTGGGGAAAGTAAAAATGGTAAAAGATAAAACCGTAGCAGTTGTGTTAGCTTTCTTTGTTGGAGGTTTCGGAGTTCACAAATTTTATTTGGGCAATAACTTAGCAGGGGTATTATACTTGCTATTTTCTTGGACATTAATTCCGTCACTGATCGCATTTTTCGACTTTATCGGCCTACTGCTGATGTCGGAACAAGCTTTTCAAGTTCAGTACAATGGCGGCACGTTGCCGTCGGGGTATGCCCTCAGAGCGGCAAAAGATGTAACAGGCGCGATCGGCGAATTGAAAAAACTTTACGATATGGGCGCAATTACCGCCGAAGAATATGAAGAAAAACGCCAAAAACTGTTGCGAGAATTGTAATTAAGAAGGAAGTTCGGTAACGAAGGTAACGGATGTCAGGAAGAAGGAAGAAGGAAGAAGAAAGCCCACTATTAAAAAAGTGGGAGTGAAATAAGTAAGTGTGAGATCACAGCTATTTAAGGATAAAATTAAAGTGTCTCAAGATTTATACTGGCTGCGTCAAACTCCAAACTGGGTGTGGTATTCTTTTATTCCCTACTTCGGCGGATTGGCGATCGCCTATGCAGGTCAAAAGTCAAATATTCGCAGTTGGATGGGATGGGGTGTTGCAATTACTTTAGCAGCACTAGCGGTATCTTCTTCAGCTAATTTGGGTACGATCGTGTGGATCGCTCAAATTGTTACTGCTTTTAGTTTGAAAAAGCGCTATCTGATCAAAACTGCACCCAGAGGTTTACTGGTTCCTGCAACTGCGACGAATGCCGAAGAACTGGCAAACGTGCGCGGCAAAATAGATATTAATGAGTGTACCAAAGACGATATGGTCAGAATCTTGGGTTTGCCGATCGTCTATGCCAATGATCTTGAATCTTTGCAAAACGAAGGCTACATTTTTACCCACGCCGAAGAGTTATCAGAAATAGCCGGAGTTCCCGAAAGCCACGTCAGACGCATCGCCCCGATGATTTGCTT
>NZ_JAUBQR010000184.1:5225-13536 GCF_036701385.1 Microcoleus sp. Pol12B4
CTTAAATATCAGTGGTATCCTATCAGAATTATTATTGAAACGCAGAACGACACAATAGTAGCAGAACCGCTAACATCACACTTATGTCTGACTCTACTCCATCCCAAATCTCCCCAGAAGCTGCGCCGGAAAGTGCTGCTACCGAAAACCGCAGTGCCAAAACTCGGCAACTGTTGGGCATGAAAGGGGCCGCTAGCGGGGAAACATCCATCTGGAAAATTCGCCTGCAACTGATGAAACCGATTACCTGGATTCCCTTAATTTGGGGCGTGGTGTGCGGGGCGGCTTCTTCTGGAAACTATGTTTGGAACCTAGAAAATTTCTTGATCGCAGCAGCTTGTATGTTGATGTCAGGGCCGTTGCTGGCCGGGTACACTCAAACTTTGAACGATTTTTACGATCGCGACATCGACGCCATTAACGAGCCCTACCGTCCGATTCCCTCCGGTATCATCTCGATTCCGCAAGTAGTAACGCAAATTTTGGTATTATTAGCCGCTGGCATTGGGGTGGCTTATGCTCTAGACTTGTGGGCGGGCCATGAATTCCCGATAATGACTGTTTTGACTCTCGGCGGCGCGTTTCTAGCTTACATCTACTCTGCGCCCCCGCTGAAACTCAAGCAGAATGGCTGGTTGGGAAATTATGCCCTGGGTGCTAGCTACATTGCCCTGCCTTGGTGGGCGGGTCAAGCTTTGTTTGGTACACTAGATCCCACCATTATGATATTGACCCTGTTTTACAGTTTGGCAGGGCTGGGGATTGCGATCGTCAACGATTTCAAAAGTGTTGAAGGCGATCGGCAATTAGGGTTAAAATCTTTGCCAGTGATGTTTGGCATCAGTACCGCAGCTTGGATTTGTGTGTTGATGATCGACATCTTTCAAGCTGGGATTGCAGGCTACCTGATCAGCATCCACCAAAACCTTTACGCTGTCATTCTGCTGCTGCTGATAATTCCCCAAATTACTTTTCAGGATATGTACTTTTTGCGCAATCCCCTTGAAAATGATGTTAAATATCAGGCAAGTGCTCAGCCTTTCCTGGTTTTGGGTATGCTGGTAGCAGCCTTGGCACTGGGTCATGCGAGTTAAGCAGAGTTGTGAGGTTTGAGTTAAAAATTTTGAATTCAAAAAATCTAATTCACTTCTCAAAAAAATACCAAGCTCTGCAGCATTAAGAAAAGTTTTGAATTTTGAGTGGTGAATTAAATTTTTTTTAATTCAAAAAACCTAATTCAAGGCAGCGTGTTATTCAATAAAAAATGTCGAATTAAAAATTAAAAATTTAAGAAAGCTAGCTTTTTAAATTTTTAATTTTTAATCGGACTTGATGAGGTTTGAAGGTCTGAACGTGGCAGAATTTTTCTCAAATATCAAAGATACATTGAGCAAAGTCACTAACGCAATAAGCGGTAATTCTGATCTAGAACCGCCCAAGGCTGCGAAGGGCAATAAGCTCAACTCGCCGGAATCCGAGGCGCAATTTTATGCACAGACAAGGGATGAGCGAGCCGAGTATGTGGTATCAGAAGATGCTGCACCTCCAGAAGAGTCTGAATATTTAGAGTCTGAATATTTAGAGCCAGAATACGCTCGATATCCAATAGTCAAGCGCGATTGGGAAGGATTGAAGCGCTTAATTGCTTGGTTGGAAATTGAACCTCAAGTTACCAGCTTGCAAACCAAGGGAAAAGAATTGTTGCGGCCGACATTAAGTTTGCTGGGAACTAAATCACCCCAAAAATCCGATAGTAGCGAATTTGCGGAAAATAGCGAATCGCAGAACACCCAACTGCCGATAAATACCGCACTACAGGAAAATAGCGCACCGCAGGAAAATACTAAAAAACGTGTCCCCCGCCGTCCTAGATTTTGGATAAGTTTAGGTGTTGCCAGTATAAGCGGGGGCGCTTTAATCTACTGTTTATGGATTTTGTACACCTTAGACAAAGGTTTGCCGGATGTTAACGATTTGTCAGCCTTTAACCGCGACGGAACGATGACAATTAAGGCAGCAGATAATACGATTTTGTTGCAGTCTGGGCCGGCAACTAGAGATAAACTGAAACTTCAAGAAATTCCACAATTGTTGGTTAAAGCTTTTATTGCTATAGAAGACCGCCGTTTTTACAAACATCGCGGGGTGGATTATCAAGGTATTATGCGCTCGATTGTTTCTAACTTGATAGAAAGAGATTTAGTGCAGGGCGGCAGTACAATTACGCAACAATTGGCTCGCGTTGTTTTTCTTAATCAGGAAAGAAGTATTAGGCGGAAAGTCCGGGAAGCTCTTTTAGCTCAAAAAATAGAGCGAGAGTTGAGTAAAGACCAAGTTTTAGAACGATATTTAAATCTAGTTTATTTGGGTTCGGATGCTTACGGTGTGGCAGATGCGGCTTGGGTTTTCTTTAGCAAAACAGTCGATAAATTAAATTTGGCAGAAATGGCAACTTTGGCGGGTTTGCCACCGGCACCGAGCGAATATTCGCCTTTGGTTAATCCGGATATGGCTAAAAAACGCCGCAATATTGTGCTGCAACAAATGCAGGAAGCGAAGGTAATTACAGAGGTTCAGGCGAAGGAGGCGATGGCGGCACCTATGGCGGTTAAACCAAGTGCGCCGAAGCGATTTAAAGTAGTCGCGCCTTATTTTGCTAGTTACATTCGGAAGGAATTGCCGCGCTATGTTTCTAAAGATGCTTTGGAAGCTGGCGGTTTGACTGTTGAGACGACGGTGGATTTGAAGTGGCAGAAAATAGCGGAAAAGGTGGTTAAAGATGCGATCGAAGTTGATGGCCGCCGTCAGGGTTTTGAACAGGCCGCTTTAGTTTCTATGGACACTAAGACTGGGGAAGTCAAGGCGCTGGTAGGAGGTGGAAATTTTAAGGAAAGTCAATTTAACCGTGCTACACAGGCTTTGCGGCAGCCCGGATCAACGTTTAAAGGGTTGGTTTATGCGGCAGCGATGGCGGCTGGTTTTTCTCCCTATGACAGTTACGAAGACGAACCAATTATTATCGACGGCTATCAACCGAATAATTATGGCAAAAAATTTAGCGGTTGGCGATCGATCTCGGATGCTTTGACGAGTTCGGTGAATGTCGTAGCTGTGAAGGTGTTGATGGATGTGGGGTTTGAACCGGCGATAAAATTAGCCAACGATATGGGGATTAAGTCTAAATTGAGTCCTATTTATTCCCTGGCTTTGGGTTCTTCGGAAGTGAATTTGCTGGAGTTAACCAATGCTTACGGTACTTTAGCCGCGCAAGGGAATTTTATTGAAGCCCACGGAATTAAGCGGGTGATTAATCAGCGGGGAGATGTGATTTATCAGGCTAATTTTAAACCGAAGCGGGTTTTGGATAAGGATAGTGCTGCGATTACTACTTGGATGTTGGAGGGTGTTGTGCAAAACGGTACGGGAGGGCCTGCGGCTTTAAACGATCGCGCTGTAGCAGGCAAAACTGGTACTTCCGAAAATGTCCGGGATTTGTGGTTTATTGGTTACATTCCACAGGTTGTGACTGGGATTTGGCTAGGGAATGATGACAATTATCCGACTTGGGGAACTAGCGGTACGGCGGCGTATAATTGGCGAGATTTTATGAGTCAAGCTGTTAAGGGAATGCCGGTTGAGAAGTTTCCGAAGTTGCCGGAGTTGGAAGGTCGCAAAGGCAGTATTAAGGCCAAACCTGTGGAGCCTAAGAGGATTATTCGGGGGATGATTGTGAATGAGGATGGTGCGATCGTCCCTTACAATCCTCATCCTGAACCGAAGTATTACCCACCGCAAGAGCCTGCTTATCAAGAACCTGCTTATGAAGAACCTGCTTATCAAGAGCCCGCTTATGAAGAGCCTGCTTATCAAGAACCGGGATATTAAACTATCGGTTTGGAGTAAGGACCTTACTGCTTTTTCAAGTGCTTTAGCCTCACCATAAAAAAGCCGTCCATGTGATGTCTGTGCGGCCACACTTTCACCCATCCTTCGGGTGATGGCTGTACGGGTAAATCAATAGTTGGCGGTTCTATTTGCCAGTTGGGATTGTTGTCTAAGAACGATCGAATAACTGTTTCATTTTCCAAGGGATGAATTGTGCAAGTTGCATAAACTAATACGCCGCCGGACTTGACAAATGTAGCTGCATTTGCTAGCAATTCCGATTGCAGTTGAGATTGTTGTTGAATGTTTTCGGGCGTGTGGCGCCAGCGGGCGTCGGCCCGGCGGTGGAGGGTTCCCAGGCCAGAACAAGGTGCGTCTAGTAAAACTCTGTCTGCGAGGTTAACAAACTCTGGAAAATGGCGGCTGTCTCCGGTATGAATTTTAATAGATTTCATCTGGAGTCTGTCTGCATTTTCTTTAAGTTTTTTGAGTCTGCTGGCGGTTTTGTCGCAGGCATAAATTGTGCCTTCATCCTGCATTAATTCGGCGCTGTGGGTGGTTTTTCCCCCCGGCGCGGCGCAGGCGTCGATGATGGTTTCCCCTGGCTGGGGCGCTAGTAAATGGGTGACTAATTGAGCGCTGCTGTCTTGAATTGTCCACCAACCTTCGCTGTATCCGGGGAGGTTTTGAATTGCGCCGATGCTGCCATTTAGTCTTAATGCTTGTGGCAAGTTGGGGATTCTGCTAGTTGAGATGTTGTGGGATTTGAAGGCAGCTTCGATTTGGGCGAGCGAGCTTTTTAAGGGATTGATTCTCAGGTCAATAGTGGGGGATTGGTTGAACCATTCACAGAGTTGTTCGGTTTCGGTTTCGCCTATTTGTTCGATCCACAATTTTACCAGCCATTCGGGAAAGCTGTGCAGAATTCCTAGGCGTTCGACGGTTGATTTATAATTCGTAACTGTTAATGGGTTTAAGTTGTTATCTGTTAAACGGATGTATTGGCGCAACAAACCGTTGACAAAACTGCTGAGTCCTGAAAATCCGTTTTCTTTTGCTAGTTGAACGGTGGTGTTGACGGCGGCGGAGGGGGGAATCTGGTTGAGATATTCGAGTTGATATAAGCCTAAATGTAGGATGGTGCGGAGTTCGGGCGGTTGTTGGGAGGATTTCTTTGTTGCTAGTTTGTCGATGATGAAGTCGATCGATCGCATTCTCCTGACGCTACCGTAAACTAATTCTGTCACTAAACGCCGATCGAGGTCGTTGAGTTGAGAATTGCTGAAAGCGCGATCGAGTGCGGCATCGGCGAATGCACCGCGGCGGTGGACTTCCCGGAGTGCGAGAAAGGCTATTTGGCGGGGATTTTGCATGGCGGCTTGCTGATAGGTCAAGTTATTATAGGTTGTTTGAGGATTGAAAATAAAAAATAGAAATCACGGCGATTGAAATCGCATCTATACAAACAAAGATAAGACGGCGATTGAAATCGCGCCTATACAAACGATATCCGCCTCTGCGGACGGAAGAAAATAACCCGGTTTTAACCGCCCGGTCTTTTTTGTTCAAATTTCGTCGGGATTGATGCCCATTTCTCGCAATTTCTCGGATAGGCGATCGGCTTTTTGCTGTGCTAACTCTTTATCTTGCCGTTCTTGTTCCATTTGTTGCTGTGTTAGTTCCATTTGTCGCTGTGCTGATTCTTGTTGTCTTGACAACTCCACATAAGACAAAAACTTCTGTCCATCAGGCCGATAAATTTCCAAGTCTCCCGATTCAGTTTGAAAACGGATCTGCAAACGCGGACTCACCCAACCATCCATTAATTCAATATAGTTGAGTTTTCCATCAGAACGCAGCCAACCAATTAATTCATTATCCTCTGGACTGTAGACATAATATTCTTCGACTCCATAATCCTGGTAGAAATTAAACAGCTTAAACAGTGCTCCGATTCGATTTTCCGGCGAGAGGATTTCAAAGACCACTTGCGGCGCAATATTATCTTCAAGCCACTGTTGGTAGGAACCTCTGTAACCTTTCGGTCTGCCAAACACTACCATCGTATCAGGTGCTTGGCGAGTTTTGTTATCTCCTTCCACGGGATACCACAGCAAATCACCTGCTACAAAGACATTTTCGTTGTCTTTGTATAAGGCATCTATTCCACCTTGAATGGTGACAATTAGTTCAAACTGTTTGGTATTGTCAGACATGGGTTTTCCGTCGCTGTCTGGGTAGATGATTTCTGCTGAGGTTTTAGTTGGAATTGTTGCGGTCATGGGGATGAGTCCTTTGCTAGTATCATCAATTTCTATTTTATATCTATTTTATAGGACTTACGCATGGGGTCCAAAAACCGGGTTTTTTTACGAAAATACTTCGTTCGTACTCGAAGATTAGGTAAAAAACCCGGTTTCTTTGTCGGAGTGCGTAAGTCCTGTTTTACTTATTCTGCTTTTGTTGAAACCAACGGTTCTAATAAATTGCGTTCTTCTATGGGAAGTTCTAGCAAAACTCGTCTGTCTGCCTTTGTTTCCTTATAGCGGACAGCCACATTCAGCAGGCGGATGGGAATTTTTAATTCTTCGTACTTGCTGGTTAGTTCTTGCCACAATTCTAACCAAGTGCGTGCGGCTTTGTCGCTTACCATTTCTGACATAAGCGCGGGAATGTTTCGCACAATTCCATTTCCTAAAAGTGAGAGAGATTTGTGTTTTTCGTAAACTGCAACTAGCCTGGTGATGCGATTTTTCCATATCGCTGCATCGTGCGTGTTTGCGAACAGGTTGCTGGTAATTAACTCGGCATCATCTGCATCAGCTTCCTCGCCTGGTTCTAAGCGTTGGAATGCGTCGTATAAGGCGGCGATACCTTCATCCCAACGATTCAATCCGAGAAGGGCAATGGCGCGATAGAAGAAGACGGATGAATCTTTATCTTCAAGTGCGATCGCTTTATCGCAAGATATTAAAGCTTCTTCATAGCGGCCGAGATTATTCAGTACAAAACCTCGATTAGCCCAAGCCCAGTCATAATTGGCATCAATTTCGAGCGCCCGATCGTAAGATTCTAAGGCTTCATCATAGCGCTTGAGGTTGTCTAGTACATTGCCCTGTAAAACCCAAGCCGGCTGATAATTGGCATCAATTTCGAGCGCCCGATCGAAGGATACTAAGGCTTCATCATAGCGCTTGAGGTTGTCTAGTACATTGCCTCGGAAAACCCAAGCCCACTGATAATTGGCATCTAGTTCGAGCGCCTGATCGAAGGATACTAAGGCTTCATCATAGCGTTTGAGGTTGTTGAGTACATTGCCTCGATGAGCCCAAGCCCACTGATAATTGGCATCTAGTTCGAGCGCCCGATCGTAAGATTCTAAGGCTTCTTCATAGCGTTTGAGGTTTTTGAGTAGATTGCCTCGTAACACCCAAACAGGCGAATCATTGGGATCAAGCTCTATCGCCCTATCGTAACATTCTAAGGCTTCTTCATAGCGTTCGAGGTAGTGGAGTACATTACCTCTGTTAGCCCAAGCCCACTGATAATTGGCATCAAGTTCGAGCGCCCTCTCGTAAGATTCTAAAGCTTCTTCATAGCGTTTGAGGTTGTCGAGTACATCGCCTCTGCTAGCCCAATCCCACGGATCATTGTCGTCAAGTTCGATCGCCCGATCAAAAGATTCTAAGGCTTCTTCATAGTGTTTGAGGTGGTTGAGTAGATAGCCTCGCTTAGCCCACTGCCACGGATCATACTCGTCAAGTTCGATCGCTTTATCGAAGGATACTAAGGCTTCATCATAGCGTTTAAGACTTTCGAGTACATCGCCTCGATTTGCCCAAGCCCTGGCATAATTCGAGTCAATTTCAATAGCTTTTTCTAAACATTCCAAAGCTTCATCGTAGCGTTCCAGGCTATTTAAACAGCGTCCCTTTTCTACCCAATCCCTTGCCTCGCCACGACTTGTTACCAATTTTTCCGCATATTCTAAAGCCGAAACATAGTCTTTCTGTTCAATACAATTTTCAATTTCATCAAAATAAGCCTTCAGACGCGGGTCTTCCTCATTTCTCTCAATAGCCTCAAGCGCCCGCGTATAATATTCTCGTTCCATCACAGCATCAGGTGGAATCGGTTTCAAACCTTGCCGATACATAAAATGACTTTCTTTCTCCGCCAAATCAACATCTGCCATCCTCAATCCCAATCGCTGCTGCAACTCTTGCCGCGTATACCAAACCCGAATAAAATCCACAATTAATTGAATCGGTTGATTTCGCTGCTTCTTTACCTCAAGACAAAAACGCATCAAGGGTTCTCGCAATTCATACCACGATTCCCGTCCTATCTCCTCAGTTTTTACATAACCCTTATCTCGCAAATCTTTAAGTTGGCTAGATACAGTTCGCTGCTCAATAAAACAGCG
>NZ_JAUBQR010000185.1:0-13347 GCF_036701385.1 Microcoleus sp. Pol12B4
CATAACCGCGTCCCGTCCAAGCTTCCAAGTATTCCGGCTTTAATTCTATGGCTTTATCATAAGCTGACTGCGATTCTCGATATTTTTTCAATTCATATAAAGTTTTGGCTTTTTCCTGCCAAACTTCCGCGTAATCCGGTCTGAGACTTATTGCTCGCTCGTAAGCGACCAGAGCTTCTTCAAATCGGCTTAAATTGTAAAGAGTATTGCCTCGGTTGTACAGGTCAGTTGCATTGGCCGAATTAAAAGTATTTACACCATAAATTGATCCTAAGATAGTGACGCCAATTAAACTGGCGATAGACAATATTTTTAAATACAGTTTTTTTCGGGATTTGGGCGACCCCTTCGCCGCAGCAACCGGAGGCAAGACAGGAACTGTACCGCTGAAAGAATTTTTCAATTCTTTAATAGCTTGCAGCGTTTCACCGGCACTAGAATAACGTTGCCGAAAATCGTACTTTACCATCTTATCTAAAATCTTTGCAAATTCAGGACTGACTGATGTTTTGTCCTGCCAAATAATTTCCTCTGTATCGGGGTCTTTTGGCATTTGGTGAGGATTTATGCCAGTGAGGAACTGAATTGCGATCGTACCTGCGGCATAGATATCGCTGCTGAGTTTCGGGTTGCCGTGAGCTTGTTCGCTGGGCATATAACCGGGAGTACCGATGCTGACACTCAAGCTATTCTTGGGCTGAGGAGTGGTGATTTGAGTAGTAATTTCTTTGACTGCGCCGAAGTCAATTAAAACTAATTTTCCGTCTCTATCTCTGCGGAGTATATTGCGGGGATTGACATCGCGATGAATCACATTTTGTTGGTGTACAAAGTCTAAAATTTCGAGAAGTTCCTGCAATATACAAATGACTGAATCTTCCTGCATGACTCCCGCATTTCCAGGAGAAGCGGGCGTAATTTCTTGACTTAAATCGTGACCTTCTATAAATTCTTGAACTAGATAAAACTCTTCATTCTCTTCAAAAAAAGCAAAAAGTCGGGGAATGCGATCGTGATTTCCCAACTTGTACAAAACTTGTGCTTCGGTATCGAATAAACGTCTTGCTACCTTTAGAGTTTCCGGATCGGTTGCGTGAGGTTTAAGCTGCTTGACGACGCAGAGGTGATTGCCTGGTAGCTGCTTATCTTCAGCTAAATAAGTTTGAGCAAATCCGCCGCCTCCCAAGTGACGGATAATACTGTAGCGATTGCCGAGTGTTATTCCAAGCATGAAATTCACCTAATATTTCCTAGTCCTTTGGAGAATTAGCTTCCAACCAAGCTGTCACATCTTCCGCATTTGCAAATTCTAACATGACCCCTCTAAATTTTTTAATTGTTCGATCCGCAACAGGGGAGTTTGAATTTTAATAAAATCAATTTTAGGGTGAAATCCCTTGTGCAGTTATTCAATCATTAATTTAGTTCCATCCGTTTTTGCTGTATTGTACAAAGCTAGCTGGTCTAATGCCGACCGATTTAGAACTTGAATTTCAATAATTACAAGAGAGGTGTCGTTGTTGAGTTTTGCGATCGCCTCTAAGTAGCTATTTTGGGTTTTGATGTAAGGCGCGCGGTGCGAACTTTACTGTGACAGTCTGTTTGCTTTATTTCTTGTTTTCTCCCCTTACTCAGGGGAGGGTGAGGGTGGGGTTCTAGATTTTTGCTGGCATGGGGATGCTCCCACTCTAACTTAACTTTGAACCGATTTCAAAATTTGATCATCGACTGAAAAATCTATCTCAGCTTTGTCCCGTCCCGAAACTACATAATCATTCTGAAAAGAATCTTTCAATCCAGAAAGTAAGTCAAATTCTGGCTGCCAGTTAAGATCGGTGACAGCTTTATTAACTGAAGCAAAAAAGTGCTGCAATCGCATCGGAAAAGCTTTCTTTTTGCCGAAGTCAAATTGTTTCGGATCGTAGTGTACAATCTTAATAGCATCAGGGGATTTGCCTGCCGCTTGAATGCAGGCGCGTGCTAAACCGTCAAAGGTGACAAATCGATCGCCCGAAACGTTGTAAATTTGCCCGATCGCCCTAGAGTTGCCCAAAACCGCCGCCATTGCTTTAGCCAAATCCTGACAGTGCCCCAACTGCGTGAAGTGCATTCCGTTGCCGGGAATCGGAATAGGTCGATCGCGCACAATGCGATCGAAAAACCAAGCCTCTAAATCGTTATAATTTTGGGGGCCGTAAATGTAAGTCGGGCGAATCGAAGTCCAAGGCAAACCCGATGCGGCCAAGTAATTTTCGGTTTCGCATTTACCCAAGTGCCGGCTTTTAGGATCGGTAGCGTCCCCTTCGATATGAGGCATTTGATCCGACTTCAAATAAACCCCCGCAGAGCTCATGTAAACAAAGTGCTGCACCCGCCCTTTAAATATTTCAGCTAAAGGCTTTGTATCGCTGAGTTCGCGGCCGTTGTTGTCAAAAACAGCGTCAAACTCGACTGTCGATAACTTTTCTTGCAGTTGTTCGACATTAGTGCGATCGCCCTGAATCTGTTTTACCCCCGGAACCAGTACAGGCTTGTTGCCCCGGTTAAACAACACCACTTCATGCCCTTGTGCTGCTAAAATCTTAGTAAGATAAACCCCGATAAACCGAGTACCGCCCATCATTAAAATTCGCATTATTTTCGATGCTCCTTACAGTTAGTGTAAACATCTTACAATAAAGTTATGCCTTACGGAGAAACCATTTTTTTTAATAAAACACATATTAACAGCGATCCGCCCTGGTACGAAAAACCGGAACGCTTGAGTTTTTATGTGCAAGTCCTAAATGTCAGTTTTGTGCTTTACTAAAGTGTGAGCGCTCACAATAAACATAATTTTAATTGGCATAAAATAGCCCTATGCAAGTTCCCCGGCTGCATCCAGAAACAATCGAAGAAGTTAAACAAAGAGCAGACATAGTAGATGTCATTTCCGGCCGCGTCGTGTTGCGAAAACGCGGCAAAGAATTTGTTGGTTTGTGTCCTTTTCACGATGAAAAATCTCCCAGCTTTACTGTCAGTCCCGGCAAACAAATGTATTATTGTTTCGGCTGCGGTGCAGGCGGCAATGCTTTTAAGTTTCTCATGGAACTGGAGAAACGCCCTTTCAGCGAAGTAGTATTAGAATTAGCTAAAAATTATCAAGTCCCGGTCAAAACAGTCGAACCAGAACACCGACAAGAATTGCAGCGGCAAATTTCCCTGCGGGAACAACTCTATGAAATCTCAGCACTAACAGCAAACTTTTACGAACACGCTTTGCGACAAACCCAAGGAGAAGAACCCTTAGCATATCTCAAATCAGAGCGCCAGCTAAGCGAAGAAACTATCCAACAATTTCAATTAGGTTATGCCCCCCAAGGTTGGGAAGCACTTTACAGTTATTTAGTAGAACAGAAAAACTATCCGGCGCAATTAGTAGAACAAGCTGGATTAATTGTACCCCGAAAAAATGGCGGCAGCGGTTATTACGATCGCTTCCGCAATCGCATTATGATTCCCATACGCGACACCCAAGGCAGAGTCATCGGTTTCGGCGGCAGAGCTCTCGGCGACGAACAGCCGAAATACCTCAATTCTCCCGAAACAGAACTCTTCGACAAAGGCAAAACTTTATTCGCCTTAGATACAGCGAAAACAGCCATTAGCAAAGCCGATCGCGCAGTGGTTGTAGAGGGGTACTTTGATGCGATCGCACTTCAAGCCGCCGGCATCTCCAACGCCGTCGCTTCCCTGGGCACAGCCTTAAGTTTAAACCAAGTGCGGCAGTTATTGCGCTACACTGACTCCAAACAAATTATCCTCAACTTCGACGCCGACAAAGCAGGAACTCAAGCAGCAGAACGCGCTATTGGAGAAATAGAAAAACTCGCTTATCAAGGAGAAGTCCAACTGCGGGTGCTCAACATTCCCGACGGCAAAGATGCCGACGAATATCTCAAAACATACTCCCCAGAGCAATATCGAGAATTGCTGGAAAATGCTCCCTTGTGGCTCGACTGGCAATTGCAACAAATGCTCGTCAATCAAGATTTGAAGCAAGCCGATACTTCCCAGCAAGTCACAAAAAAAATTATTAATTTATTAACCAATATCACAGACGACAATCAGCTAGCACATTACCTGCAAAAGTGCGCCGAAATTCTCAGTAAAGGAGATTTTAGACTCACAAAAATGATTGCTGAAAACTTGCTAAACCAAGTAGTCAGCGATTGGGCAAAGCGGCAGAGTCAAGACGAATCCTTGACAATGCCCATGTTAATTAGAAACAAGCTGAAGCCGAACAAACAATATAAAAAACAGCGTGCAAGCGGCGAAAACAAAAACTCAAAATCAAGCTTATCTGCCGTAGCCCGCAGTCTTTTAGAAGAGGCAGAAGCGCAATTATTGCAGATTTATTTGCACTGTCCTGAATACCGCCAAGATGTCAGAGAAGCAATAGAAGCTAGAGACGTGCAGTTTAGCCTTTCTCACCACAGATTTTTGTGGCACCAGATTGTGAATGCTGAAATATTGCACAAAATGTCTTTACAAGTAGCCCCTTCAGAGTTAATATTAAAATTACAAGATAGCTTCATTGAATATCCGAATCAACTAAATCAAATCTCGCATTTATTTCACTTAAATGAGTTCTCAGAAAGAAATGTTTATCGCGCACCTCTAGTCATTAGATCTGCCCTCGCCTGTATCGAGCAAATTATCAGCATGAAGCGCCGCCGAATTGCACTCAATATGTGGGAAAAAGCCAAGGCAGCTAGCAGTGGCGAAGAAGCTATAGAATATCACCAACTATTCTGTGCCGAACAAGAATGGCTCAAGGAATTAGAGCGGCTGCGTCAAGTTAATTTTTACGATTTAACATCCGTGCCTTGGGGCTAATACCCTTTTATATTTTATATTTTAGAGTTTAGATTGGGGATGACTCGTTCGAGATAGGTTTGAAGCTTGCCTGGGGTTACATTTTTTTACTGGTATAAGGAATAAACTCCTTACTACGAACCCGTTTGTAGTAAGGAGTTTATTCCTTTATTCAACGATCCTTTTAATAATCGCAAAAAAGAGTTTCGCGAGTATCTCTACCTGTCACCGGATTAGTACCTTTTGCCACTTTACAAAGTTTTTCGATCATATCGTCTCGCAGCAGTGTCTCTGTAAAATCAGCACCGTCAATGACAGATCCTTCGAGTCTGGTATTGTAAGCGAAAGCACCCTCAAAGATAGCATTAGTTAAATTTGCTTTCATCATGCGAGCTAAATCTAAAGTAGCACCCGTGAAATTAGCGCCTTCAAAATTTGCCTCTTCCATATTGGCAGCAAAAAAGCTGACGCCCCGCAAATCTGCATTAGTAAAATTGCTATTGCGAAGATTAGCTTTATTAAAACTGTCGTCAGTCAGAACTTGTCCACTAAAATCAGCGCCGACTAGAATTTCTTTGTCGTGATCCAAAGCGAAAGCAGGTGCGGGATTAATGCCGATCGCCCCAGCGGCAATTACTGCTAAAATAACAAAACTCAGCAAGAAAGTATAAATATTTTTGCGATGTTGGCGAATTCGAGAATTCATAAGTTAAAGCTAATGGGCAGCCGTGACAGTTCAGAATTGAATTCTACCAGAAAGCGCGTCAAGCGTAGCTATCCCGTAGGGAATCGCCCGCTCGCGACGGCTGACTCCAATTCCCCCGAATCCCCCAACTCTAGGGATATCGGCACATTGGGAGAAAACTTAGTCGCCGACTGGTTGCAGCAGCAAGGTTGGGAAATCCTGCACCGGCAGTGGCACTGTCGCTGGGGAGAGATTGACATCATTGCACTCGGAAGAGATGAAGAAAGCGCAAAAAACCGAGTTCTTCCCAATTACCAATCCCCAACATTAGCATTTGTAGAGGTAAAAACTCGCCGCCGGGGAAATTGGGATGCTGGTGGAATGCTGGCTGTTACCACCACAAAACAAGCCAAACTTTGGCAAACAGCCGAAATATTTTTAAGCACTCGTCCAGATTTAACAAATAGTTCTTGTCGCTTTGATGTCGCCCTAGTCAGGTGCGAACCTTCACAACAAAATACTAAGCGAATATTACCACCATTAACAGCAGCGCACTCTCAATCCACCGTTGCAGGAAACTACCGGCTCACGCTGCAAGAATACATTCGCTCGGCTTTTAGCAATTAAAAATATATAATTAAAATTTAGAGGGTAAAATCTCAAAGCCATGCCACTAGGTAATTGTTAATTGTTAACTTGCCTAGGCTGTCGCGCATTTCTCTCTTGAGCTTTAACGGATCTGAAAAAAGCGTTAAATCTTCTCCCGCTTTCCCCTTCTCTCCCTCTCCTGTTCTGTCATCACAGTTAATTTATATGCGTAGCAATCTAGGCGAGAGTTTCTGGGCAATACCCCAGGCCCTTGACAAACTGCTGGCGAAACGCTTCAATTTCTTTGCGGTCAGGGCTGCCGTGACAAACCACTGCCACCTGGTAGCGGCGCATCACGCTCAGTGGCGACTGTCCGGTTTCCAAACTCCACAGCGCCATTTGCAAGCGAATTTCAGGATCGTAAGGAATCCCGAGTTCGTTCATAAAAGCCCGAAAATCCCCGTGCATTTCGGGAGTTAAATATTGGCTCATTTTCACCTTTACCACCCAGCCGTCAATTTGGTGAATAACAGTGATAAATTGCAAGGGAAGATGATGAGCCGTGCGTAGGTAATCCACGACTCTCAGAGTAAGGCTAGTATTGGCGATGTAGTAGAGGTATTCCATAACGATCCTTATGAGCAAAGCTGATGCTACACCTCTATCCTCGCGGGCTATACCCGCCACCACAAGGGGAAAAGCACCCGACTTTGCATGGGGGTTTTTACCCAATTTGTTACCCAGTTGACAGATCGATCGCACAGGAATTCACTTGATGACAGAGATGGACTGGTCTTTGGACGGCTACGACTACGAACTTCCGCCCTCGCGCATTGCCCAAAATCCCGTAGTGCCGAGGGACAGTTCTCGCTTGCTGGCTGTAGATTCTCCTAGCAGCCAGCAACACCGGATTTTTAGGGATTTGCCAGATTTGCTGCAACCGGGCGACTTGCTGGTACTGAACAACACCCGCGTGCTGCCAGCGAGGCTCTACGGGCACAAACCCAACGGCCCGGCTGTGGAGATATTGTTGATGGAAGAACGGCAGCACAACTGTTGGCTGGCTTTGGTTAAACCGGGAAAACGCTTAAAGTTGGGAGCAAAAATTGAGTTTGATCCCATCGCCCCTGCGTGTGAGGACTCGACCACAGCTCCTTGCTGTTGCCTTCCCGATGCCACGATGCCCGCCGATCGTCGTCGATTGACTGCAACAGTTATAGAGAGGGACGACGCAACAGGGGGACGGCTGTTGGAGTTTGACATCCCCACAGATGAGAATCTGGCGAAGTTTTTGGACGAATACGGCCACATACCCCTGCCGCCCTACATCGAAAATTCCCAAGCTTCAGCGGAACAGTACCAGACTGTTTATGCCGATCGGCTTGGGGCCGTGGCTGCCCCCACAGCAGGCCTGCACTTCACCGAAGAATTGTTCAGCCGCTTGGAACAGCGGGGAATCGAAAAAACTTTTGTCACCCTACACGTCGGAGTAGGGACGTTTCGTCCGGTGGAGGTGACAGACGTGACGGCTCACAAAATGCACGGCGAATGGGTGGAAGTACCCCCCGCCACCGTTGAGAAAATCCGCGAAACTCAAGCCCGAGGCGGGCGGATCATTGCCGTGGGTACAACAGCAGTCCGAGCTTTAGAGGGAGCCGCCGCCGCCAGTGGCGATTTTTCCTTGCAACCTTTTTGCGGCCCGACCAATTTGTTTATCTACCCTGGTTACAAGTGGCGGGTTGTAGAGGGGATGATTACCAATTTTCACTTGCCCCGCTCTACTTTGATGATGATGGTAAGTGCGATGATTGGAAGGCCTCGGCTGTTGGATTTGTACCGAGAAGCGATCAAGCAACAGTACCGCTTTTATTCCTTTGGCGATGCCATGCTGATTTTACCAACAGCAAAAAAGGATTGATCGATCGGGCATCGGGTTCGCCCCATGCCCGGTATTCCGTTTCTATTCTTCCTCCTCTTCTTCATTGCCGGGATACACGAAGCTGTTGGAACGTCCAGTCAGAACAGATTTGCCCAGAGATAGAGCTTTCTGAGCTGCCACTACAGCTTTGCGCTTCCATGTGGCCTTACGCATATTCTTCTTGGATTTGGAGGTTTTCTTCTTAGGGACTGCCATGACGCTAAATACTTTTTGCTTGCTTATATAGACAAACAAACATTCTAGCCGATTTTGTCGGCAATGCTTACTCGAAAAACCGCAACCACTGCTGGGCCAGCAATATCAAGTAGTAGGGTGCGTCAGCCATTAGCTTCTGGAAAAATAGACAAAATCCCCTAGTTAACGCACCCGCAGCAGCTAAAGTTCGTGAAAGTGGTAGATCACCACCCCAGTTACGGCATCGTTCTCGATACTCACATAACCCGTTTTGAGCATTGCCGTGAAAGCCTCTTCCACTTCGGCAAAAGTAGCGCCGGTTGCCATCACCCCTTGGGTGACAGATAATCTTCCGTTCTTGGTATAAGCTGCCTTCAGGAGTTTAACCCCTAACTGGTCTGGAGTTGGCTTGGGGTATGTCGCGGCGATCGCCCCGCTGCTGGGATATAGCGGTATACCTTCGCGAGATACGCCGAGTTTGCCCCTGAGACTGGCATTGTGTTCGTCCACCATGTTCGGCAGCAGCAGCAAGTCAAACAATTGCCCAAACCCAAACAAACCAAAGGTAAACAGCCACAGCAAACCACTACCAATTTTGCCGTTGTAGAGGCGGTGGAGTCCGAAGGGGCCGAAAAAACAAGCTGCCCATAAAAGGTAACTAACACCTAAATTGCTCATTTTCTGACCATCCTGCCTGATTATTCTAAGAATTGGAGTCCCTCTATACATTTTGTACTTTCTATGCGGTGTTTAAACAGGTTGACATGGGAATTTATTTGTGTGGTAGCCTAATAAACTGACAAAAGGCAGAATTTGGTTTCCCCATACCTTCTGTCTGGAAGCCCATGAGTAATTTTGCGTAGCAATTCTTAACGCCATCAACATATTTCCGGGGGCGAGAGCTTGGTAAACTGGAGGGCGTGGAAATTACAGCAGCTTAGAACTGGATTCCACACGGAGCGCCAAACCGAGCGCTAAACCGAGCGCGCCGCCAGCGCTGGCCGGAAATACACGAGCGCGATCGCCCGCAGTACCCGACAATGGAAACAAGCGAGTAGTTATAAGCAGAAATCCAATAAAAATATGGTAGATTCCCTCAAAAAACCCACTTTTGAAGAAATGCGGCCGGGAGTGAAAGCCCCAGCCAAAGAAACTATTCTCACGCCGAGATTTTACACAACAGATTTTGACGAGATGGCCAAAATGGACATCTCGGTAAATGAAGCCGAACTAGAAGCAATTATCCAAGAGTTCCGCGTTGACTACAACAAAAACCACTTCGTGCGGGATGCCGAGTTCGATCAATCTTGGGAACACATCGATGGCGAAAAGCGCCAATTGTTCATTGAGTTTTTGGAACGTTCCTGCACCGCTGAGTTTTCTGGATTCTTGCTTTACAAAGAATTGGGACGCAGGCTCAAAGGAAAAAATCCCGTGCTGGCCGAGGGTTTCAACCTGATGTCGCGCGACGAAGCGCGGCACGCCGGATTCCTCAACAAAGCTCTCTCGGACTTTAATTTGTCCCTAGATTTGGGTTTCTTGACAAAGAGCCGCAGTTACACATTCTTTAAGCCGAAGTTTATTTTCTACGCGACTTACTTGTCTGAAAAGATTGGTTATTGGCGCTACATCACGATTTATCAGCACTTAAAAGCCCATCCTGAAGACCAGATTTATCCGATTTTCCGATTCTTTGAAAATTGGTGCCAGGATGAAAACCGCCACGGAGATTTCTTCGATGCGGTGATGAGAGCTCAGCCTCAGATGTTGAATGATTGGCGCGCTAAGCTTTGGTGCCGTTTCTTCTTGCTGTCAGTGTTCGCGACAATGTATCTCAATGATATCCAGCGCGCGGGTTTTTATCGATCGCTCGGTCTCGATGCTCGCGAATACGACATCGAAGTGATTAAAAAGACCAACGAAACAGCAGGCCGCGTATTCCCCGTGATGCTGGACGTGAACAACCCAGAGTTTTACGAACGGCTGGATGTTTGCCTCAAGAACAATCAGCAGTTGACCGCAATTGTTGCTTCTAATACTCCGAAATTCTTGCAGTTCTTCCAAAAATTGCCTTTGTATTTGTCGAACGGCTGGCAATTAGTGAAGCTGTACTTCATGAAAACAATTGAATCACCTTCAGTACAGGGCGCTGTGCGTTAAGTTTTGATTTTTCATCCTCTGTGACGGCGGTTCTGCGACAAGCGGAGCCGCTTTTTTTTGGTATCCAGATTCACCCCAAAAAGTTCTCGCCAGACTTACACTTGCCCGGAATTGGAATTAATGCTGGTTTTTTCATAAAATTTATCGCCATTCCCCCTGAAGCGTAAAAGCCGCCCAATAATAGGGAGATTTCCACTCTTCCTGCTTCAACATTTCCACTTGCGCCGCCCTCAAAGCTGCCGCTGGCGTTAAGCCTTTTTGCAGCATTCCCTGGTAGAAACTAGACATTAACGTAGCCGTTCCTTCATCGTCCACACTCCACAAACTCACCACGACTCGCTGAGCCCCCGCATACATAAATCCCCGTGTCAATCCTACCATCCCCTCGCCTTGAATGTTCTGCCCTAATCCGGTTTGGCAGGCACTTAACACTACTAAATCTGCTGCTAACTTCAGATTGAAAATATCAGTAAGTCGCAGGAATCCGTTTAAGGGATTGCCCTTTTCATCTACCAGTGACAAGATGATTCCCGATAGTTCCGGGTTAGTGCTATTCGCTAAACCGTGAGTGGCAAAATGAATGATTTTATATTGGCTTAAGTTCTGACTGGTTGCTGCGGCGCGGCTGGCTGCAAAATCCAAAGATTCGGTGCGAGAATTAGCTGGTACTAACGCTTGAATGATTTGAGCTTCTTGGCGTGTAAATTTTAAACGACTCCACTGTATGTTATTGGCGCGGCTAGAGCGGCTTAAACCGAGATTTACTGATTCTATTGCTTGGGGATTGGCGCTATTAGACTGGGTTCTGACTCGTTCATCGTCACCGCTAAAAACTGGATCGGCGAGCATTGCTAAAGTCCTAGTTGGGGGTTGTCGGTCGTTGTAGTTTTGTCTTAAGATTCCCAAGGCGGAAGCGGAAGGCAGCAGCACAATTTCATGGTCTACAATTAAAGGCTGATTCTGATTTTTACCAGGTGTTTCGGGGAGCGAGAGGGCGGCAAAGGGGAGGTAATTGAGAATGCCATCGCCAACTATCAGCAGGCGTTTTTGAGCGAGTTGTGCTGCTACGGGCTGTAAAATAATTTGACTGAGCGTGTTGTTAGCTTCAGCAACTCGATCGGGAATGTTTCGGTAGCGCGGGTTAGTCACAGCATCACGGAAATTGCGGGCGGCTTTTTCGATGTCGGCACGTTTGGGCAATTCATAACTGGTGATACTGGTTTTAGTCACAGCCCACAGATAGCTGCGCTCTTTCCCTAAAGAATACTGGAGTAAAATTGTATTCTGATCGAGGATTTGTTGTTGAATCTGGGCCAGGGTTAAAGGTTGCGGTTGGGTGAGGGTGGCGTACCGGGGACTGGTGGAGCGGATTTGGGCTTGAATGTCCTGATATTGTCCTAGTAAAGTTTGCTGTTTTTGGTCTAATTCTACTTTTTCTGCGGGGGTAGGATTGGGGCGGCTTATAGTTTCGATTCGGCGTGTTTCTAAGGCATCGAGTTGCTGTTGTAAATTGCGTTCTTGCTGCAATAATTCTGGGGCGACACCTTGGCGAATATCGGCGTTTGCTTCTTGAAGAAGTTCGAGGAGGCTGCGGGCGCGGTAGCGTTCGCTAGCTTGAAAGGCTTTAGTATCATAACCTGATTTGGGTTGCGTTTTGTGCAGTTGCATTAACAGGTCAATGTAGAACTGGTAATAGTCCTGCACGGTGGCAAAGTATGAGATGCGGAGCTCGTGGTTGGTAATTTTGGTGCGGAGGTTTTCGATGATTTTGATGGAGGTTTCAATGTCAGTGAGGGCGGCGATTAAATTGCCTCGATGGCCTTTGATATTAGCCATATTGTAGAGGGTGAGAGCTTCCCCAGGACGATCGCCCACAGCGCGAAACAGCGGCAGGGCTTGGTTGAAATATTCTTCTGCTTTCTGCTGTTTTCCCAATTCTGAGTAAGTAGTACCTGTATTGTTGAGGGTGAGGGCTTCTCCACGCCGATCGCCCGCTTTTTGTCTCAAATCGAGGGCTTGTTTGTAGTAGTCGAGGGCTGTTTGTTTTTCTCCCAAATCTGAATAGACTAAGCCAATATTGGTGAGGGTAGTTGCTTCCTTAGCCCGATCGCCCACAGCCCGGAATAAGGGAAGGGCTTGGTTGAAATACTCTTTTGCTTTCTGTTTTTCTCCCAAATCGCTGTAGGCTAAGCCGATGTTGTTGAGTGTGGTGGCTTCCGCAGTGCGATCGCCCAAAGATGTGTCGCTGTTTGCGGGTAGGTTCGAGATGTTGCTGAGGTTGATACTTGCTTCAGGGCGATCGCCCATTTCCCGAATTAGGGAAAGGGCTTGGTTATAGTAGTCGATGGCTTGCTGTTTCTCTCCCAAAGCATAATAGACGGCCCCAATGTTGTTGAGGATGAGGGCTTGCACAGGGCGATCGGCTACAGTCTGATTCCAAGAAAGGGCTTGCTTGTAGTAGTCCAGGGCTTGCTGTCTGTCTCCTAATCTATTAGTAATGAAGCCCATTTGATGCAGCGTGTAAGCTTCCTTCTCCCGATTTCTAAGCCTTTGATAAAGCGAACGCGCTGCATCAAACTTTTGCAAGGCCTCCTGATCAGATGCTGCTGTTTCTTGAGCGAATAATAGCCTAGCTTCCTGAACCAATCGCTCGGCTTCATCTGTTTTTTGATTTAATCGTTGTTTATTTTTCTCAATTAATCGATCGGCTTCCCCATCCGGGATTTGATTTCTACTGAGATCGAGGGTTGTCAGATATACCAATCCCGCTAAAGGTTTGGCATCTGCGATTTGATTTCTACTGAGGTGTAGGGCGGTCAGATTTGTCAATCCCGCTAAAGGTTTGATATCTGCGATTTGATTGGATTCGAGGAAAAGCAGTATCAGATTTGTCAATCCCGATAATGGTTTCACATCTGCGATTTTATTGCCACTCAAATAAAGA
>NZ_JAUBQR010000186.1:0-13340 GCF_036701385.1 Microcoleus sp. Pol12B4
GTCACTTATCCCCAGTAATATTTATCGTTCAACGCTTGACCGCTGCCAACCGTGAGCCAAAAACTATTTGGAAACATTTCTGCCAACGTTGCCGCAGCTTGGGCAATAATAGCCGGATTATACCGCTGTCCGAGAGCGCAAACAACCCGATAGGAAAGCCTCCCTCGGCGTTGCTTGCATTGCTGCACCTAACCAAGACCAAGCAAAACCACTTTGTCTTTGTCCTTGCGCTTCACTCCAAGCATGAAAGTGATCGGAAGAAAGGACGTGGGTAAAGCCAGCTTGTTCTGCCATTTGGACATATTTCAGCAGTTCGCTCGGCTTAAACTCTTCGTGGGAAGCATGATAACCAATTGTTGGCATAAGTTTTTAGGAGTTTTGAGTTGAGTAGGGGCGGTGCCCTCGTGCCCGCCCTGAGTTCTGAGTTAAAATATCCAGACTTAAAAGCAGGTGATTTAATCAGGACGCCTAGTAAAAGTTTTGAGTTTTAAGTTAGATAAGTTTTTAGCTCGCCAAAAATAATGTTCTACTCAAAATTCATAACTTTCTGTATAACGGGCAAGCTTATGAGCGGAAAATTCGCCGATAGCGAGCTTCAATTACTGAGTAAATTCCATAGGCAATTAAACCCAAAGGTACTAGACCCAAAATTACTGGACTAAAAGGCTGTTGTCCCAGAATTGCCAACACCTCGCCCAATCCCTTTGTTTGACTGGCATCCGATAGCCTTGCTGCTTGAATTAAGAAAAAACCGATTATAACAAAAACAATTCCACGGGCAGCAATTCCGAACCGACCCAACCGTGTCGCCCAATTTTGCTCGGTTTGGCTCATTTCATCTAGCTTGAAATGGTGGCGAAATTTGGCTTTATATGCTTCATAAAAATAAGAAAATCCTACACCAATAACAATTGATCCTGCCAATCCTACCAGCCATTGTCCAAACGGTTGCGCTAAAGTTTGGGCTGTCAAATCTTGGGTTGTATCGCTATTACCACCGCCCGAACCCATTATCAGTTTTACAGCCGTTAAAGCCAAACCTGCGTAAGCTAAAGCACTTAAGGCGTAGCCAATGCGTTGGGCAATTCGCTTGGCATCCATTTTCTGTCCTTGGTGTTCTGGGTCTAGAATTGTCTGAACGATACGCCAAAGGGCATAACCAATAATGCCAATCGTTACCAGAAATAGCATAAATTTACCGAAAGGTTGGTTAACAATGGCTGATAATGCACCGCTAGTATTGGTTGTCTTGCCGCCCATACTAAAGGCTGCTTGTGCTGCTAAAAAACCGACAATAAAGTAAACTAAGCCTTTTGAAGCATATCCCCATCTTGCCAGTCGCTCAAACCAGACATGAGAAGCTGCTTGTCGAATTGACTGTTGAATGTTGTCGGTGGGTGAGTTCTGCGGTTTCATATCTTTATATACTTTAGTTGTTAACGGTGGCTGGCATAGGCATATGGTGAGTTCCTTTCCAGTTAAATGAGTTTTTAAACAAATAATTTATGTTATTATCTATTAATTTAATAATTAGCTTGTTTAGAATTTTTTTTCATCAGTCTTGAGCGGGAGTGTCAGCGGTTGATTGATTTATAAATTTCACATTAATTAGCCTTGACAAATCTAGCTTTATGGGCTATGAGATAGCTTCGATGATGGAGCAGTCGGCCAGCAGTCTAGTATATTTTTGATTCAAAGTTCTTTAACCAAAGTTTTAATAACAATTATAATTCAGGGCGCTAAAAATAATCCCAAAAACCCAATAAAAATCTAAATGCTGTCTAGAGTGCTAATGTGTAATTGGAAAGCAAATATCCCTGCTTTTTCATAAGGATAGGGGTGACAAAATTTCCTGCTGCAATTTGTTTAATTATGAAATATAGCAATAACACCTCACCTGCTTTCCAATGCGAATCTAATAAAGGCATCCCTACTAAAATTACGCTTAAAAATTCGCCCTTATAGGGAATAAAAGCGAATATAAATGCCACAACTCCGTTGACACAAAGCAGTATCACTTGCCAAACAAACAAAGGAATAATGCTCGTAATATACAAAGCCTAAATCATTTGTGAATTTCTTACTGCCTCCCCGAAATCGGGGGGAAGGTTGGGGTGGGGTAAAAGATTTATGAATCCTGCAAGGATTGCTAGTGCAATAAAATTCATGCTTTATGCAATGCCTGCCAACCAACCCATTAAACCCTCTTGGCATTTTGAGATAATTTGATCGGCTCGCTAGCGGTAAAAAGCGGGAAAAAGGCTGATAGTTGCGTGGCGGTATGCCATCGGATTGACCCGAAGTATGTCCAAAAATATAATTAATAAGCTATGGATAATCAGCCTTCGATAGTGGGAATACAACAGATTAATATGCGAATTAGTTCACATAAAAATCGTTTTAATTTGTTGGGTTACATGGTCAATACTCGGAAGGCGATCAAAAATTTGTTCGGGTAATCTTGCTTACAACGAATAGCTCTCAACTCGCATATGAATAGTTGGGAATCTGGAATAGCTGCCCTAACTAGCTTATGGATGTTGTAAGAATGGATGCGCCCCAGTGCGGGAGTTGGGAATCAAGCACCTATCGCTAATACTCCGATCGCACTTAACTTAAAGCTTTATCATAAATTTTTCCTCAATCATCTTCCATCAGGTGGATATTTTCTTATGGCATCAGACAGATGGCAAGGTTGGGCTAGTTAGATTAAATAGAGATAGAAGCAAGATTTTGAAATGGTGAACAAAGAGAATAGACTTTTTGCCTAAGTCGATTTTTAAGACTCTAAATTCCCATTGTCGCAAGAAGTTGATTGTTCAGAACCGGGAGGATTTTAGGAAAATCCAATCAACCACAATGGCAGTACCTGTGTTAAGTTCAACCTTTTATTTACCGGAAATTTCCGAATTCGGTACCCAAACATCCGGCATCCTGTCCTGCCCTTAACTGACTTTTCAGGAAAACTCTAATAGCTAACCACAAGGCGATCGCTTGCGACAGGAACACAAGCAGAACCTATTTCTTACGTCGTTTGCTTTGATGCTCAATTCAGCAATAAGGTGTATATAATGAATCAACTGAATCAACCAGAATCCTTGTCGCAACCGCTGATCCAAAGCGAATTCGTTGCAACTTTTCGCTTGTTTAGTAGATTTAGCTTCTGGATACAGTTATTCTTTGGTGCGGTTTCCGGCATTGTTTTATTATTTGCTATGTTGGGTCGCAACATGAGCGAACAAACCAATAATGCAGGTATTGGTTTCGGGGTATTTTTAGCAATAGTTGGTCTGTTATTGCTGTGCTTTAGAATTTTTTGGGATTTTCGCTATAGGCTTTTAGGGCGACTTTTGCACGCAGAAAATTCCCAGGTATATCCCAGTAAAGAACATATTACTCACACCTTACGGATTGGATTAGTTTCTAGTTTGGTGGGGGTATTAATCGCGTTTGTCGCTTCTGAAGAAACAGTTGCTGTAGTTCTAGCGAAAACTCTTAGTCAACCGCAAGCGATGGCAGCTTATGCGCCAGAAAATGTGATTCGTTCCCTAGATATTTTTGTAACGATGGCTAACGTCAATCTGATTGGCGCTCACTTTTTTGGAGCTGTTACTTCTCTTGGGTTACTCAATTGGGTAGAAGAGTAGTTGGCAAAATTAGCGATCGCTAAAGGGAAACACAACTCCTATGCCGTCAGGACTTACAAGCGCTTGCCGGTTTAAGTAAGGTTTTTGGTTTTGCACTGTCTTGGTAAAAGAGAGCGAAGACAGTGCAGCTACAAGCTAAACAAGTTGGCTATTTTGATGAACATCTAATCGGAAATGAGTAGCCATCACTCCCGCTAATGGTAGTCAGCTTGAGCAACTTTTTTTTAAAAAGGGAATGTATTTATTATCGGGGAAGATATTATATCTACCTTTATATTGATAGATATATTTTAAATTGGAACCAACAAAACTAAGGCTCATATTCCGAAAGATGAGCCATAGCCGTGGCATTCAAATTCCTAAATAACCCTGTGACCGAGTCTCTAAACAAAGCCATGTTATACAGTTTATCTATTAGGAAATGTACTTAGTAGATGAGGTAAAAAAACTGGTTTCTGGCGCCCATCCGTAAGTTTTATATATAATGAATTTTTAGGCGGGCATAAAAAATTTTCCTCTGAGGTAGGTCTGATGTTTCCAGTGTGGTTGCAGGCAGGATTTTGGGGTTTAGTGGGGGGTTCGGCGCTGCTACTGGGAGCGGCGGTGGGTTACTTTGTCAGCATTCCCCAGCGCGCGATCGCGACAATTATGGCTTTTGGCGCCGGTGTGCTAATTTCAGCGCTATCCTTTGAACTGATGGATGAAGCTTACAAGCGCGGCGGTTTCGACTCGACGGCGATCGGCTTTTTGGGTGGCGCTGCTGTCTACACAGCCGCCAATTGGTTTTTGAGTCAACAGGGAGCAAAACACCGCAAGCGATCGGGCGCTTTGCACCCAGCTAAAACAGAGTCAGGCGATGGCGGATTAGCCATCGCCCTCGGCGCGCTGTTAGACGGGGTACCGGAGTCGATCGTCATTGGTGTCAGCATGATTTCTGGAGGCGCTGTCAGTTCGGTGACAGTAGCGGCAATTTTCCTCTCCAACATTCCCGAAGGGCTCTCTAGCGCCGCCGGCATGAAAAAAGCAGGGAGATCGATCGGTTACATTTTTGGAGTTTGGGGCGCGATCGCACTTATTTCCGGTATCGCAGCATTATTAGGATATACGCTTTTTAGCCACTTTTCTGCGGAAGTAATAGCCGCTACTACCGCCGTAGCAGCAGGGGGTATTTTAGCCATGATCTCAGATACTATGATTCCCGAAGCATTCGAGGAAACTCACGATTTTGCTGGACTAATTACTGTCTGCGGTTTTTTAGCTGCTTTTGTACTCAGTAAGTTAGCAGACAGATAATTGATAATTAGCGATCGCTCATCACTAATGTAGAATTGCTCATTGCTGAGAGTTATAGTGTTTTTGATATAGACACAGATGAATTGGATATGTTGCCAAGCTGTATCGAACCACAAAAAAGCTTATAATTCACATTAAAGGTCGCAGCCGGTCAAGAGGTGTTGGAAAATTTATGTGCGTCAAATTAGGGCAGATCCTGCACGAAAGCTACAAAATTATCGCTTTGTTGGGACAGGGAGGGTTTGCTAAAACCTATACGGCTGCACAAATAAACCAACCAAATCATTCTCTGTGCGTTGTTAAGGAAATTCCTTTTCCCTCATCGAATGATCGCCACGTCTTGGAGATGGCAAGAAAGCGATTTGAAAGGGAAGCTAGCGCTTTGCGCTGTCTAGGGAAGGACTCGCGCATTCCCGAATTATTCGATCGTTTTGAAGAAAACAACCATTTTTATTTAGTTCAAGAATACGTTCAAGGGCATCCGCTCAGTCAGGAACTTGCTGCGGGCGATCGGGGGAATGAGAAAAAAACCGTTGCTTTGTTGCGGGAAGTTCTAGAAATATTAAAATGTGTCCACCAAGAAAATATAATTCACCGCGATATTACACCTGCTAACTTAATTCGGCGCGAAACAGATAAAAAAATTGTTCTAATTGATTTTGGGGCGGTCAAAGAAATCAGCACTTTTACCTCTAACTCTACAGGTGAAATATTCACATCGCAGGCGATCGGCACCAGCGGTTATATGCCGGCCGAACAATACAATCCGCGCTCTCTACCGCAACCCTACAACGACATTTACGCTCTCGGAATTATCGCCATCCAAGCTCTCACCGGGCAACGTCCCACCAATCTGCCGCAAGACCCCGAAACTGGGGAAATTGTCTGGGATTACTCGACGCCCGATCGTCCTGCGGTACAAGTTAGCGACAAGCTCAAAAATATTTTAACCAAGATGGTGCGTTTCCACTTTCAAGACCGCTACCAATCTGTGGATGAAGTTTTGCAAGACTTGGATTTGTCGATCGTCGCAGGGCCTGATTTACCCAAAACTTCGCGGAAGTTGCGATCGGGCTTTCGCTGTCTGCTGTTAGCTGTTGCGGGAATCGCGGCTTTTGGGGCGATCGTATTTTTAATCCCCAGAATTTCTCCGCAACCAACGTTGCCTACACCCTCCGCCGATGGTGTAAGTTCCGGCGAAAAACTCTTAGTGCAAACCTCCGCCCTGTGGTCAAAACAAAGGGGAATCAATGAGTTTGCCGACTCAAATTATCCCGAAGCTTTAAAATTGCTCAAACAGTCCTGGCGGGAAGACCGCAGAGATCCAGAAACTTTAATTTATATCAACAATGCTTTGCTGAAGGCAATAAATGCAGAATATTACACGATCGCAATTGTTGTTCCCATCCGCAGAAATCAGGACGGCAGCATCCTCAACGCAAATTTAGCTGAAGAACTGCTCCGTGGCATTGCTCAAGCTCAAACCGAAGTTAATTTAGGTCTTCTGGCTGCAAATGAGAACAATAAAGATTTTCCAGGTCAAGGCTTTCTTGAACCAAAAGCTATTAGGACAAAGGGTCTCAAAGTCATGATTGCTGATGATGGCAATATCAAATCCTACGCGGTTCAAAGGGCTAATTATCTGGTCGCTCAGCCCGATATTCTAGCAGTTATCGGACACTACACCAGCGACATGACTGTGGAAACCGTAGATATTTACAATCAAAATAAACTAATCGCTATTTCTCCGGGAAGCACAACAGAAGAACTGACGCGAAAACCTCGAAAATTTTTCTTTCGGACGGCTCCGACAACTAGCATAGAATCTGAAGCTTTAGTAAATCAACTGCTCTCGGTCGGTGAGAAAAAAGCCGCAGTATTTTACAATCCCAACAGTCCGTTCAGCGCTTCTTTGTGGGAAGAATTCAAAAAGCAATTTAAAGCAAAAGGAGGAGCGACTTTTAGGCTAAGTAATTATTACGATTTATCTAAAAATAATTTTAACGCCGAAGCAGCAATCAAAGAAGTTGAGAAAGCAGGAAAAACCGCCTTACTTGTCATTCCCGACGGTCAAGTCACTAATTCCCTAGAAAATGCGATCGAAATGATAAAAGCTAACGGTGATCGCAATTGGATTGTTGGGCCGTGGACTCTGTACGAGCCGAGAACGTTAGAAGTAGCAAAAGAGCTAAAGTCTATTGAAAAACTGGGAATATCCCTGTTTTGGCATCCGCTAGCAAGCTTTGACAAAAAATTTCCTGTAAACGCGGAAAAATTATGGGGAGGCCCGGTGAATACTCGATCGGCCTTAACCTACGACGCCGCCCGGACGCTGATTAAAGCCCTAGAAATGCAGGCGCAACCCACTCGCGAAGGAATGCAAAAAACCTTAGCAGATCCAAACTTTAAAGCCGAGGGAGCCACGGGTATAATTGAGTTTGACTCAAAGACTGGAAATCGGAAAAATCCTCCCAAACGAGTAGCCCATATTGTAGCCTGTTCTACAACAACATATGGCGTTACCTTTGTGCCTATCGAATTTCCCACCGCCACAGCCGCAGGTTTAAAGTGCGATTGAATTGATATGTTGTGGCATTGTCAACAAACCCTTCAATGGCTGGCAGGATGCCCAGCCCGCAAGAAAAATTACTCTTTGTGGAACAGGCCGAAAAGCGCTGTTAAGCATGATGCAATATGTGGGAGTAATTGATATCTTGTGGGATTGTCAACAAACGGTCCGGGACGAGTTTTACCAAAAATAATTGCCTAAAACCAAAAATCTCATAAACCCGCCCCCACCCGACGATAAAATCCTGGATAGAGAATTGTGCAAGATGTGCGAGTGAATTGATATCGTGTGCCGAACGCAACAATCCGCCAGATGTTTCAATCTTACAGCCGACTATTGTCACAGGTGCAACATATGAATTTATTAGATATATTAAACAAGGTTAGTCTTTTCTATAATAACGCTTATGGCTGTCAATCTCGCTTCCCCAACAAGTTCTAGTCTCAAACCAGAACCACAGAATATCTCAGCTCTCAAACAAGTCTTCCAGACAATTGATGCCGATAGCTGTCCGGGTTCTTATAATTTTCATATGCACACAGTCTACTCCGACGGCCGATTGCAGCCAGAGAAATTGATGGAACAAGCCATAGCCAGAGGTCTCAAGGGCTTAGCTATCACCGACCACCACAGCACCGAAGGCTACGTTAAAGCTCAAATTTGGCTGGATAATTGGAAATTAAACCATCCTGACAAAAATAGTGAAGCACCTAGTCTCTGGACAGGCGCTGAAATTAATGCCGAATTACTCAACAATGAGGTACACATTCTCGGTTACGCCTTTGATCCGCAACATCCCAGTCTCAAACCTTACTTGCGAGGTAAAAGCACTGAAGGCACTTATTGTTATTCAGCAGCCAGGGTAATTGAAGCTATTCATGAAGCAGGAGGTTTAGCAGTTCTAGCACATCCTTGCCGGTATCGATCGACTGCAGATAAACTAATCCCAGAAGCAGCCCGTTTCGGCATTGACGGTGTAGAAATTTACTATGCTTACGGTAATCCCAATCCTTGGAAACCAAGCCCCAAACAAACTGCTTTAGTCAAAGATTTAGCAGAAACTTATGGTTTGCTGGGAACTTGTGGCACGGACTCTCACGGCCTGAGTCTTCTCGTCCGAATCTAAATAGTTCGGAAATAAGAAGTGCTTTATCCTGTCCTTACCAGTCTAAGCGTTAGCGGATATATCTCTTATGAAAGCAATCACAAAGAGCCGAAAACAAACAGTTTATCTGGTCATATTATGTCCGCTAAAATGCCTACCATAAAATTGTTTGGTAGTGAGGACTTCAGTCCTCATAAAAGTCTGTGGACTGAAGTTTTTACTACTTGCCTTATAACGGCTATTTTACGGGACGTGATATCATTGCGATCGCCAGAATGATCTTTCGGTATCCAAAAGTAAGCAATTGCTTTCTTCAGGTAATATTCTTGCAACTCCGAGAGACATTGCGCCCTAAAAACCAGTCGCCATTCTACCGTTCGGGGAATAACTGACAAGCCCTGTTAGTTGGCTGATTTGCCCAATCCAAGCGAGAATTTCCAAATCGATCCATCCAACCTTCTAAATAAGCTCGATTAGCCTTTTTTTCCTCTGGATCGGAGGTATTCATGGGATGAGGTGCTAGACCCAAAATAGTCGCCGTCGTCACGCAAAACATCGACTTCTGAAAACTTTGGCAAATTTGCACCCGCAGATCATCTTCACCCCGACAGCTAGTGCGATAAACTTCGTGCAAATACTCCGGCAGAAAATGCCGCATATCTTGCATCAATTGAGTTGGCGGAATCCCTGCACCTCCAATGGGTAAAGGGTCAGCAAACAAAGCCCCGTAGGCAAAATCTTTTTGTTTTTCCGGGATTTGATGGGCTTGAGCGTTGTAGGAAACTGTGCCAAAAAAAGCTGTGCCCCGAAAGAAAACAGCCTCTACATAAGGCACGGCTACATCTGGTAAAAATGTCAAATTAGCCGTCGCTGGCAGTATATCGTAGACTTGAGAGCCAATCTTGACGCTGTAGGTAATCGGTAGGCTGGCCGCGGCGACTAAACCGGCTTTGACAAAATCAACTACATCAGAAATAGACTTAGTTTCCCCTCGATCGTAGGAATCAGATAAGTCTATAAACAAATCGCTCATTACCCGCCAAAACTGACCGAGACCTGTGTAGTAAGCCAGCATCCGCACTTGTTCCGGCAAAAAATCAGGAAAGGTTTTGTTTAGTCCCTGCATGAAAAAATTGCCTTTCAGTTTAGCTGCGATCGCCTTTTCGGCCAAACTGCTAAATTCCGGGGAATCCAAATAACTGTCCAAACCGCCGCCGCCGTGCCAAAACATTGTTCTCATGCAATACTCAGCATACTCAAAATTTATGCGATCGTGCCACAAATAGCGTGTTAATTTGGGCAGATTTACATCTCCGTTGAAATATTTAAAAAACGGAAAAAGCACTAAAAACTGTTCTTCGGCAATATAGTTGAGATTGCGAGAATAGGCATCTAAAACAATACCATAACTTTTTAGAATGCCGACAACTTCTACTACATTTTCCGTCGATTCAGGAAGCAAAGCTTTGCCTGATTCCAATATGTCAATGTATGCGGATAGGGGATGGGAAGATGGTTTTAATACGGTACTTGTCATTTTAATTAAGCCTGAATAGAAGGAAGAACGAAGAAAGAGGTTTGTAGTAAGGACTAAAGTCCTTGAATGATGGGCTAAAGGCGGTTAAGAGAGGACTTGCACTCCTCACTACGTAAAAGCTGTTAAGAGAGGACTTGCATTCCTCACTACGAACCTAGGTCATATTTTATTTCAAGTTTTGAGCAATAACTTTAACTTGCGGTGGCACATTAGCAACCATTCCGATCGCAGTTTTTTCGCTCAAAGCAACTAAAACTCCCGGCTGCACTCCCATGATGGCGATAATTATTGCTAAAATCAGCGAAGGGATGCGATCGCGCCAGCGGACTTGTGGCAAATTTACTACCACATCCGAAAGGCGGCCGAAAAAGGCGCGGTTGACCATAATTAAAAAGTAAACTGAAGTTAAACCAGTGCCGATCATGCAGAGCAAAGTTTGCACGGGAAAAACTGGCAAACTACCCCGAAATATCAAAAATTCCGCAATAAATCCAGCCAAACCCGGAATGCCGGCACTTGCCATCACGCCGAGGATCATTAAACTGCCAATCATCGGCAAACCGCGATCGGGATTAAATAAACCTTTTAGCACCTCGATATCTCGAGTGCCGGATTTTTTGTAGACAACGCCGACACTCAAAAATAGCAGCCCCGAAATTAAACCGTGGCTAACCATTTGCAAAACAGTTCCCAGCATACTAATCGGAGTAGCTGCGGCGCTAGCTAACAAAATGTAGCCCATGTGAGCGATCGAACTGTAAGCTACAATTTTCTTCATATCTTTTTGGGCGATCGCGCAACTCGCTCCGTAAAGCACGCTTACCACCGCCCAACTCGCCAACCAAGGTGCCACCACCGCCCACGCATCGGGAAACAAACCCAAACCAAAGCGCAGCATCCCATAAGTTCCCAGCTTCAAAAGGACCCCCGCCAGCAGCACCGAAACCGGAGTAGAAGCTTCTACGTGAGCATCCGGCAGCCAAGTATGAAAAGGCACCAAAGGTATCTTAATTCCAAAAGCCAGCAACACCCCTGCGAGCAAAACAATTTGCCTTACCAAAGGCAAGGGCAACCCTCCTTGCAAATGCGATGCGCCCGCTGCGCCAACCATATCGAAACTAGAAGCACCGCTAAGCCAACCAGTCCCCAAGAAAGCAGCCAGCAGCACAATTCCCGAAAAGGCAGTATAGATTAAAAACTTAGTAGCAGCGTAACCCCGGCGCTCGCCTCCCCAAATTGCAATTAACAGGTAAAGCGGAATCAATTCTACCTCAAAAAACAGGAAAAATAGCAGCAAATTTTGAGATAAAAAAGCCCCTGTTACGCCGCCGGTAATTAACAGAATCAAAGAATAATAAAGTCGAGGTCTGCGGATCGACTCATCCGTAGCGTAAATAGCTATTCCTGTCAGCAGAGTATTTAAAATTACCAAAGGCAGAGCCAAACCATCAACACCGAGATTGTAATTCAATCCCAAAACATCTACCCAAGGAATAAATTCCGAAAACTGCAACTGACTGGTACTGGCATCAAACTGAACTGCCAAAATCACCGAGAGAATAAAAGTTATACCCGCAATGGCGATCGCGACATTCCGAACTATTTTAGAACTCACTGAACCGGGCCAGAGCCCAATCAGGGCAGCAGCCAACATTGGTATCCAGATTAAAGCACTGAGCATCAATTAAAACTTTCCTTTGTTACACAGTATTTAGAGCTATATTTAACATTAACGCAAAGCAACTACATATAAAAGCGATCGGCTAATTTTCTTGTTAACATAGATTCAAATGTCTCTGGAATCCTCCTATGACCTCAAGTCTTACAGATCGAGAAGATTTGCAAATTAAATCCGGTTCTCCTTCCACCCGCCTCACCGTTGCCGACTTGGAAGAACTGCAATGTATACTCTGCGAAGCACATCTAGACTACCAACTCGAACTGGTAGACGGGAAGATTATCGTTATGGGCCCATCAAACATTGTATCGAGCGAAATTGGACTTGAGTTTGGCAGTCTTTTGCGTAACTGGGTCAAACCCCGCAAACTCGGACGAGTGTTTGAGTCCAGCGGCGGGTTTATTCTCCCCAATTCAAATCTTACAGCACCGGACGTTTCGTTTGTGGTAGCCGATCGCCTCAAACAAAGTAAAAGGTATTTTGCCGAACTTGTTCCCGACTTAGTGGTAGAAATCAAATCTCAGTCTGATCGCCTCAAACCCCTCCGAGAAAAAATTTTATCATTCATCGAACTCGGAGCCAAAGTAGGAATATTAATCGACCCAGACAAGCATACAGTAACAATTTACACTACGATAGCCGAGCCAGTGGTATTGAGAGACGGCGACATGGTTTCAATTTCCGAACTTTTGCCCGGTTGGGAAGTTCCAGTGACCGAATTATGGCCGATCGATTTTGAATAAAACTAGATAAAAAAGCAGACAAACCCAGACTAAAATCATCTGCGTTCATCTGCGTTCATCCGCCCTCATCTGCGGTTAAAAATTAAATAACATCAGACCAAAAGCAGACAAACCCCGAAAAATTCATCTGCAAACCTCTACAGTTTAAAACTGCCAAATAATCAACGCCAGCAACACAGCAACCCCCCCCGCAATAGTCAACACATAAAACTGCGACTGACCAGTGCCGGTGTACTTCAACCCTTCACCGCTGAAAATTGTGGCAAAACCGAACAAATTCACCGCCCCATCCACCACATACTTATCAGTCCAAGCGCTGATTTTAGAAATAAAAGCCACAGCCCAAACGACAGTCAAGCGGTAAACTCGATCGATATAAAAATCGTAAGCAAACAAATCCTGCAACGCCGGCACCGGCAGCCGTACCGGTCGAGGTAATACCCCGTACCAATAAATCGCCACCCCAACCGCAACGCCAATCAACCCAGATAACAACAACAGCGGCGTATCCAGCGTCTTCAAAAGCAAATTTAAAGCATCAAAATCTCCAGTTTCCGCCCAAGGCCCAGTCCAACTAATTAATAGTTGCCACTCCTGCAACATCCAAGGCACTAATAGCCCCATTACTGTCAAAATTACCATCGGCAAAGCCATCGGCCAACCAACTTCTGGAGCTCTGCGAGTTTTCGGCTGCGGTTTTCCCACAAACACTAAACCGAATATGCGAGTTAAATTTAGCGCTGTCAAACCGTTAACTAAAAGCAGCAC
>NZ_JAUBQR010000187.1:0-13321 GCF_036701385.1 Microcoleus sp. Pol12B4
GAGCTTCCATGGAATCTTGAAAATTCAGTTGAAACTCAAAATTTCTGGCTTGCATATCAACAACGTGAGGAACTGGCGGAATATTGCTGTATATCAATTCTCTAAACCCTTGAAGCTGCTCTTGATTAAATGATTTTTTTGGAAAAAAATGCGGTATGTTGGAAAACTCGTCAAAATAGATAACGAACAAACTTTTTGTCTCTAACCAGTGCGAGTAAAATAGCCACTTGAGTTTGAGGCTAATCTTTGCAGTTTCTAACTCCAGTCCACATTCAGTCATTTTTAGAGTAACAAGTTCGTGCCAAATATTAGTTCTCTGTCTCCAGGGAGAGAGTAAATGAAGTCCCAAAAATTGAAATAGCCAATGAATAAGTTGTAAAATTGCCCATATTAACAAAAAAGGTCCAACTGAAATTCCCGGTTCGATGCCAAATTTTATCGTCGGAAAGAAAAGCATATACCAAAAGAAAAACCGATTGAAGGAGCTGATATTGCACCACCCTAGGAACTTGACAAGAGGGAGGTAGCAGATGCCAAAACCTAGAATGAAATAACCCCAGAGGGGATGTTGGCCAGCAATAATATTGGCAATTCCCCACCCCACAAGAACGACAGGAAGACTCCACAACTCGACTGTCTCGAAAGGATTCAATTTCCGGGAAATTCTATTAGCTTCTAAATATTCTTTGAAAGTAAACTGGTATTCCAACTTCACAGTGATACCTCTTGGGTGCTGAGTGCGATCGCAGTTTTTACCCCAACTATAATCTCTCAAAATCAAGCAAGTATACAGAGTTGAAAAATTCTCTCTTTGCTAGCCTTGCTTCCTACCGCCGATAGGCTAAAGCAAACCGATCAATTCCTGCTAAATCAGAAAATATCTGAACTTCACGGTAACTCCCGTGACTTTGCAGCATATCAGCTACCGCCTCAGCTTGTCCAGCCATCATCTCAACCAGCCAAACTCCCCCCGACTCTAAATAATCAGGAGCCGTTTCTACCAAATGCCGGATGCACTCTAACCCGTCAAAACCGCCGTCTAAGGCCAGATGAGGTTCGTGCTTCAAAACTTCCGGTTGCAGAGTCAGGACCGTGCTGCTGGGGATGTAAGGGGGGTTAGACACCATGCCGCTGACTTGAGCTTTGAGAAATGCTAACGGTTCCCACCACAAACCTTGATAAAAATTAACTTGCGATCCAAAACCCAAATTCTCAGCATTGAATCGAGCAACTGCCAAAGCTTCCGAACTGCAATCTACCGCATAAATCCTAGCATTTGTCAACGCACAAGCTAAGCCGATCGCGATCGCCCCGCTGCCCGTCCCCAAATCCACCCAATGCGATTTGGCAACTTCTCCCTCCCGAAGCTCGGAGAAGTTTAAATCTTCTCCCCCCCTTACTAAGGGGGGGGTAGATTTTTGATTGATATTTTCGGCTTCTAAACGGCTTTTAACAGCTTCTACAGCCAAATCGATCAGCAATTCCGTTTCAGGACGCGGAATTAGCACCGCCGGCGTTACTTTGAGCGAAAAATGCCGCCAATGTGCAACTCCCATTAAATACTGCACCGGCACCCGTTCTTGCAAGCGCAGCTGCCACAATTGAGCAAGTTCAGATAAAGACAACTTTAATTCTATTTTTGGCAAATCTTTAAACGACTCCAAACGCAGAGCCAACCTATCCAAACCAGCCAGCTCTTGCAACAGCCAGTCGACTTCTGCTAGGGGAATGTCATAGGCGATCGCCTCGGTTTTAGCTTGATTCATCCACTGCCAAACCTCTAAACCCGAAACTAACATAAGACTTTGGTAATAATTGCTAATTGCTAATTGTTAATTACTAATTGCTAATTCGTAAATAGTAGGTTGAGTCCAGAAACCCAACCTACTAATCAATGACTGATAACTGATGACTAATGACTGATGACTGCTGGCTAACTATTAGCGAGCCGGTCGAGCTGGAGCCGGAGAGGCTGGAGCCGGCCGAGCTGGAGCCGGAGCCACCTGTGGATTTTGGCCCGCACCAGCAGGTTGGAGCGATCGCACAAATTCCAGCGACTCCCGCGAGGGAATCAAAATCATTTGGGTCAAAAACGGGTCGTTCTCAGTACGCAAAGCTTCCAAAACGCTCTCCAAGTTCACCACCTCAATCTTAATTGTGGCTGTCACGTTCGGCTGCTGCTGCTTAAAACGATCGACCATTCCCTGTAAATCCTCCTTGTTAAAAAACAAGGGAATCACCTCTTGCTGACCCCGCTGAATCGTCAAATAACCATTTTCTGCGCCGCCTCTTGCCAAAAATAGAGGTACACCGTTGAACTCGTTAACTTGTTGACCAGTCTGCTGAAGTACAGTTTTAGCCGACTGCACCTGCTGCGGAGCGGGAACGAAAGCAAATTGCACTTCCTCCGGCTTGCCTTTATTTGCTTGAGTGATCTGATAAATTTCCCCCAGGGACACCGGCATCACGCGCACCGTGGCCGCCAACTGAGGATTTCTGGTTTTCAGTTGATCGACAAAAGCTTGAGCATCTTTCTGGCTGATGAAAATTCCCGCCACGGAAGCATTACCAGTTTGACCCTGACCCTGCTTGGGAACAGAAGCGATCAGGGGCGCACCCTGAGCGTCTGTAATCGTAAATACCGGCACCGATCGCAATTTTTCCAAAATTTGCGGCTCCGGCAGTGCCAGTGCAGACATCTTGCCAATTGGGGAGGGGCCCAGCAGAGTGCTGCCGACAATTCCCAATATTGCGCCCAAACGAACTAATGATTTCATGTTTTTTCCATCAGGAGCGATCCTGAAACACATTAACGCAAAGACTGGCGACTTAACACGATCATCAAAAACTGCCTCAATTTGTTTTCATTTTGACGAAATGTAAACATCAGAGACAGTTCTGCTTCAATCTATTATTTAACATTGTGCGATCGGGATGACAGGATTTGAACCTGCGACATCCTGCTCCCAAAGCAGGCGCGCTACCAAGCTGCGCTACATCCCGGTGTTATAGTTAGCTAACCTCTAACCATTAACACACAAAACCGCTTGCTTGTCAAGCTTTATTAAATATTTAGCTCTAGATGCAGCTAAGGCGAAGTTTTTTTCAGGTTGTGCGGTTTGACCCCACCCAAAAACCGATACCAGCGCCTAACTCCTATCGTGATCTGCTCAAATCGACTGACAATACTTGCACAGCTTCATAACGGCCCTGATGCCGGGATACATCCCAGCGTAACTGACCGCAGGGCACAGGTGCAGTTGGTGTTGGCAGCGTCAATATTGTATTGTATTTCCTCAACAAATCAACGCCGACCTGCACCTCGCTCGCTAATCTGGATACCAAAACATACCTTTAATCCCCTCTGGATCGGACATAAAGCCCAAATTGCGGTAAAAGTCCACCACTTGAGGGTCAGCAAATAAGGTAATGTTGCTGATATCTTCACTGCGGAGTTTTTTAATGATGTATTTCATCAGCGCCTTGCCCATGCCCTTGCCCTGGTAGTCGGGATGAACTACCACATCCCAAAGCGTGGCATTAAAAGCATGGTCTGAAGTCGCTCTGGCGAAACCCACCAGCCGTCGCTGGCTGCCCCGCATCTCCCACATAGAGACGACTAGGAAGCTGTGCTGAATAGCTTTTTTGACTTTACGCAGGGGACGGCGGGACCAACCCACTGCATTACAAAGTTCTTCGAGTTCGTAGAGGTCAATGTCCCGATCGCAACTGAAAAAGATGCGAGCGTTGCCGCTGGCGGGTTTGCGAAACGTTGGGGAAAGCGGATCGCCTAACCCAACAGCCACATCTTCCTCAAAATCCGCTGTTTGGGGTACAGAGGCAGACTCAGAACTACTAAATAAGTTTTTCCAAAAACCCATGCAGGCGCGGTTAAGGTAGTAGAAGTTGGACGACGAGAAAGAGAACCCGAAAGATAAATCCACTCCGATCGGCGTGGGATGAATTGCGGGTAGCCTCTTGAGGAACAGTTTACGGTAAACTCATCTTACGCCGAAAACAGGGATTTGTCGTCCAACATTGAGTCTGCGCTTTTTTGATTCTGTCAAGTGTGGTAGAACTGTTCTGCTAGCCAGTGCCCTGACAACCCACTTTTAAGGTAAAATTTGTTGCCAAACCAGGACAGAGGCATTTTGGGAATTGCTTCTTTTGAGTGCCGCCGATCGCGCCGGAACTTATACCCTTGGTGGGAAATACCACTGGAATGGCGCAACGGTGACATTCTCGTGATAAGTTCTCAGACATATTTGACTTTTGCTTTTAGTGAGGAGACGGGCACAATTTAAGTCGAATCGTCGAATCGAAAATCCCATTGCCATAAGGCATGGAAGAGTCAATACCTCGTATATCTCCCGCACCTTCTCCTCAATTATGGCTTCGGGTTTAAAACCATCTACACTAGAACTCCTCAAGCGCTTTAACCGAGCGTTTCCGCAGTTTTATGAGCAATTTGTCAGCAGCGAAATCCAGTTGCAAAACCTCAAATTAGCTTACCAGCTTTACAAAACTCGGCAAGCAGTCATCGAAATCCGAGCCGAAGGTAACAAAAGTGCCCTGCATTTTGCTTACCGGAACCAGTCTTTTCTACTGAGCGATATTTTTGGAGTGCTCGCGGCCTACGGACTGACAATTCACAGTCTGAGTCTGTACGGTCAAATTTACCCGCCCATGCTGGTATTTATCAAATTGGTCGTATCTCGCGGTGGCAAGGTATTGGCAGATAAAACAGCAGAAAACGTCTGTAGAGCCGTTCGAGAGGCCTTGGCGGGACATTTTGAGGTTGAAGAGATGTTGGCGGTGGAATTTAATTTAGACGCGGGTTTGGAAGATGTGGCAACTGAATTCTACGTCGATCCGGTTTTCCACTTGCCAGCTTTACTGATTGAAGCAGATAATCAACCTGGACTTTTTTACAAAGTTATGTATGCCATCTGGCAAGAGGATTTATTGGTCGTAAATGCTAATTTGCTGGTTTGGCGGGGGCGAACTCGCCTAATTCTCTACTTGTTGGGGCCCAATGAAAGTTTAATCCCCGAGTATTTGGGGCAGAAAATCGCTGAGGGGGTGCGACAAAGATTGCTGGGCGAGCGATTTTAGGGCAAGTTAGCGATGATATCTAAATAACTAGATTTCTCTAAGCAGACATTAGTTTACAGAAGTTTTCCAGTGAGATAGGGCAAAAAGATCGACACCATTACCATTGTTCGTACAAACGAGTCTAGATAGCGGTTATTATAAACACGGGAGACCCCGAAACGATGTTGTCAAGCTTTTTAAGCTTGATGGCGTACTTTATCTACAAAATAACCGCCTTAATAGAAAAGATGTGCCAAAGACATAGGGGAGTTTTACCAGCAATATAGCAATTCTTGCAGGAGTCGTAAATTTTTTACCCCACCCCAACCCACCCCGAACCCGATCTGAGTTTCTAATAAATTCACCAATGATGGAAGGATTGCTATATTGCTGACTTTTTTTAGTTTGTAAAATCAGCTTGCGGAACTACACGCAAAAGTCGTAAGTATTCGCAAAAATCCCCTAAAATTACGTATTACCTCTTTCAAAACTAGGTATAACTAAGGCTACTTAGCTATACCTAGTGATAGATTAAAGCAGTCTTGAATCATCACAATTTTTCTGGTTTAAAGTTAAATGTGGAAGGTACGAACTTAATTTTGGACTAGACTACCAAAATATTTGTAATCGAAATTGATACTGAGATTCCGAGGATTTACGATTTACAAATCGGCTAAAAATGGGAAAAATGTTGTCGAAAAAGGCGCTTCAAAAATCGCGCTGATGTATGTCATGCTTGCGAGTATCATACAGCAGACAGAAATTTGAATACTGCAAAAAACATATAACGCTGGGAGAGAAGGAATATTTATTCCAGGGCGATCGGATAAAAGGGCAAGTTAGGCCAAGATTGCCAGTGAAGTGGAGAAAAATCTTGTAGCGTTAACTTAAGACCGCGCGTTGCAGCAGGAAGTAAGAGGTAAATCGATAAAGTTGAGTCTTCTTGACTTACTTATAGCGCTTCTTGAGTAGATGAGGTAAGCAATTCCACTGAAAAAGCTTTAGAAAACAGGGTTTGGGCGTACTCTCTCTTTCTGAGAAAGGCTATACATAGGTTTACATAGGTCTTATGGAGCGGGTAGGATAAAAGTATGGCAACAATCGACATCCTAGGGGTTCGGCACGCTTACGATTTGACGGCTCCGACTGCTACTTCCCCGGTTCTGGTATTTGTCCATGGCTGGCTGTTAAGCCGGCACTACTGGCAACCTTTGACCGATCGCTTGGCATCAAACTATCAGTGCCTTACCTATGATTTACGGGGGTTTGGCGATTCTCAATCGGACACAGGCGATGCTCGTGTATGTTCCAAACCGCTAAATTCCTGTTACACTCCCGCAGCTTACGCTCGGGATTTGGAACTTTTACTCGAAAAACTCGATATATCTTCTGCTTGGCTGGTGGGACACTCTCTGGGCGGTACGATCGCTCTCTGGGGAGCCAGCCAATTGTCCGATCGTATTAAAGGTGTGGTCTGCATCAATGCGGGGGGTGGCATCTATCTTAAGGAAGAATTCGAGCGGTTTCGAGCGGTCGGGAAGCAGCTAGTAACAATGCGTCCCGCCTGGCTGCCTCGCTTGCCCTTAGCAGATTTCGTCTTTGCCCGCGATTCTGTAGCCCGCTCGATCGGCAGATCCTGGGGACGGCAGCGCTTAATAGATTTCGTGGGAGCTCATCCAGAGGCAGCTTTGGGGGCTTTGTTGGAATCGACCACAGAAGCGGAGATTCACCTCTTGCCACAAATTGTGTCCCAACTCAAGCAGCCTGTTTATTTTATTGCCGGTACTAAAGACAAAATTATGGAACCAAAATACGTGCTGCATTTGGCTAGCTTTCATTGGATGTTCCAATGTTGCGGCGAGAATGTCCTTCAGCTTCCCGATTGTGGCCATTTGGCAATGGTGGAACAGCCGGATGCAGTGGTTAGTTACCTGCAAAATATTCTGAAAGAACACACTTAAAGGGAATTGGGTCAAGGAAAGCCTACGAATCGGGCATTGGACCAAGATCCGGTTAGGGGAAACGAAGCTCCCAAATAGAAAGTTATAGCAGAAGGAAAAAGGAAGAAGGCTTTAGTTGTTATCTAGGAGAGAAGGAAGAAAGTGACCTCATGGGGAAAGTGCAATTAAGAACGTCCTAACCGTCCGGGCCGTTGCTATACAAGTTAAAAGTTAAAATATTCTTCCCTATTCCTTGTTCATTCTTACCTCTTGGTTCTTCCCTGTTCCTTCTGCCTTCGCCTAAATCTGTTATCTTAAATAGATAAGTCTGCCCGCTCGCCCTCTTCGGACAGACGTTTCGATTAAATAGTGGCTTTCAACTCTAAATTCTAATTCTGCTTAAATATCTGTGCGCGTTAACCTCACCGATCGGCAACAACACATCCTTTGGGCAACGGTTCGCCACTACATAGCTACAGCGGAACCCGTTGGCTCAAAAGCTTTGGCTGACGAATTCAACCTCAGCGTCAGCCCAGCTACAATTCGCAATGCGATGGGGACTCTTGAAAAAGCTGGACTGCTTTATCAGCCCCACACTTCGGCAGGACGAGTCCCCTCTGACTCCGGCTACCGAATTTATGTAGACCAGTTGATTCAACCCTCTGATACGCTCGCCCGCAAGGTGGAACAGGTACTAGACCAACTCAATTGGTCGGATGGTCGCATGGACGCGGCACTCCGTGGCGCTGCTCAAATCCTGGCAACTATCAGCGGTTACATAGCCATGATCACCATACCGCAAACCAATATGGCTTGCTTGCGCCACTTGCAACTGGTGCAGCTAGAGCCGGGAAAGGTGATGCTGATCGTGGTGACGGATGCTTACGAAACTCAATCGGTTTTGGTGCAGTTGCCGAGGGACGCAGAAGGTAACACGCCTGATGCCGAAATCGTCGATCGCCAATTGCAGATTTTGTCGAATTTTTTGAACACCAAGTTGCGCGGACGATCGCTCTTGGAACTCTCGGCTGTAGACTGGAGCGAGTTAGACCGGGACTTTGAGCTGTACGCTGAGTGGGTGGGAACGATGCTGACTGCTTTGAGCAGCCGCCAAAGCAATCCAACCTACACGCGTATTCTAATCGGCGGTTTGGCAGAAGCGCTGCGCTTGCCTGAGTTTTCGCAGTTGCAGCAAGTTCAAACTTTGGTGCAATTGCTCGAACAAGAGCAGGAACTGCTTTGGCCTTTGATTTTTGAATCGCCTGAGTTAGACACCCCCGGCAAGCGGGTAACGGTGCGTATTGGTTCGGAAAATTCCTTAGAACCAATTCGTGGCTGTACTCTGATTTCTTCGACTTACCGCCGGGGATCGGTCCCGGTGGGTAGTGTTGGGGTTTTGGGACCGACGCGGATGGTTTACGAAAATGCGATCGCGGTGGTGGAAGCGGCAGCCGATTATTTGTCAGAAGCTATTGGTGGAAATCGAGTTAGTTTTCCTGATGGCGATCGAGGGCGATCGGATCATCCCTTGTTAGATGCACCCTAATGTGATATCCCCAAGCTTAACGGACTTGGGGTTTTATTGTCTGTGGGCGTACTCGCAACCTTTATAAACCTGGTTTTGTGACAAAAAACTTAGGCTTTTATCTCACATTCCCCACTCTGGGGTGTTACACAGCATAATTACGCAGGAAACTATATCTTTAAAGTAATAAATTATGCTTTTAAAAAGTTTTTTATACGTTAATCTACGGTATTATAGTATAACTTATAGTTTTATTGCTGGATCAAAATAAGTAAAAACCGATAGTGACACTTGAGGGTGCGCAATGTGGTTTTATACTCTTTATGGGGTAAGAAACTAAAGCTTCGCGCTTGACCAGAGAGTTTCGTAAACAACCCGGTTTCTGCGTGCATGAGCGACTCGGAAAGTGGCAGGAGTTGCGGGCGATCAACTTTCCAGCGATCGGGAGCAAAAGATGGCGATGGTGAGCGATCGCGCATTTACAGAAAGTGGTTGCGGAGTGTTAGTCTAATGGGGGGTTTAGCAGCTTAACCGATGAGTTTTGTTGCAAACCGGGTGGGCGATCCCCCGCCCTAGGGATAGCGGTTGCGACAAATAAATTGAGGAGGCGCCAACTCCGCCATCGTCGATTCCCAAGGCAGCAGAATGTCAAAATATTAAGACATTTTAGAGAGTTCGTCAAAAACAACTAAAAAAGATTAGTGTGGAGATGAAAGCAATATTTCTTTTGGGAATAGCCCGGCTTAGACAATTGCAAATAACTTGCAGTGAATTTGGCTTGATTGCCACTCAAAAAAAAATTAACTGCTGAGTTAAGCTCGAAACTAAATTTAGGGAATTTTCTTTTAGCATTCAATGAAATCGACTGATAAAACTAAGAATACCTTTGCGATAACAACGCCTCTGTATTATGTAAACGATTTACCTCACGTTGGCAGTGCTTACACGACTATGGCTGCAGATGCCCTAGCCAGATTTGAGCGGCTGCGGGGTAAATCTGTTTTGCTGGTGACGGGGACCGACGAACACGGGCAGAAAATTCAGCGGACAGCCGAGAGTTTGGGACGATCGCCCCAAGCTCACTGCGATTCAGTGGTTCCGGCGTTTGAGGCGCTTTGGGAGCAACTGGACATCCAGTACGATCGCTTCATCCGCACAACTTCGCGGCGCCACGAGTACATTGTCAAAGAATTTTTCCACCGCGTCTGGAACTCCGGCGACATCTACTTGAACCAGCAACAAGGCTGGTACTGCGTCTCCTGTGAAGAATTTAAGGATGAAAGGGAATTGTTGCCGGGAAATCGGTGTTCCGTCCACACCAGCAAGGAGGTTGAGTGGCGCGACGAGGAAAATTACTTTTTCCGTCTCTCGCGGTATCAAGACCAACTGCTGGCATTGTATGCAGAACGTCCCGACTTCATCGCGCCGGAAAGCCGACGCAACGAAGTGCTCAGTTTCGTCAACTCTGGACTGCAAGACTTTTCGATTTCTAGAGTGAATCTCGAATGGGGTCTACCAATGCCAGTTGACCCTAGTCACAGCATCTACGTCTGGTTTGACGCTTTGCTGGGATACGTCACCGCCTTGCTAGATCCGGACAGTGACCCACTCTTGGAGAATGCTTTATCTAAATGGTGGCCGGTTGACTTGCACTTGATCGGCAAAGATATTCTTCGCTTCCACGCAGTTTACTGGCCGGCAATGCTGATGTCAGCGAATCTACCGATGCCGGGTCGCGTTTTCGCACACGGGTTTTTGACCAAAGACGGCAAAAAAATGGGAAAAACGGAGGGTAATACTTTAAACCCTGTCGAATTGGTCAATAAATACGGCGCTGATGCAGTACGTTACTATTTCCTCAAAGAAATTGAGTTCGGAGAGGATGGGGATTTTAACGAAACTCGGTTTATCAATATATTGAATGCTGAGCTAGCAAATGATTTGGGAAATTTGCTTAATCGTACCTTAAACATGGCTCGCAAATATTGCGGTGCCTGCGTACCAAATGTGTTAGGAGAAAACATTGAGGGTGACAACCTTCTCAAGGCTATGAGCCGGGGTTTGGGCGATCAAGTAGCGGGTTTTTACGAAGACTTGGCTTTTAGCAAGGCTTCCGAAGCCGTGCTTGCATTAGTTCGAGCCGGTAACAAGTTTATTGATGTGCAAGCACCTTGGAGTTTGTACAAGCAGGGACAGATCGAAAGTGTCGAACAGGTGCTATATTCTGTTCTGGAATCTGTTAGACTAGCATCTTACCTTTTATCGCCGATTATTCCCAATATCAGCAACGCTATCTATCAGCAGCTAGGTTTTTCAATTGACTTTAACGATCGAGTTACAGTTAACAGTTTAGCAAATTTTGCAGCTCATGCTGCCTGGGGCGCTTTGCCTGCAAACCAAACTCTGGGGGAACCCCAACCTGTTTTTAAGCGGCTCGAACTGCTGTAAACAGTACCTTCTTAGTTGACAGCCAGCGCTCTGGGTGTTATGACAGACTACGAATTAGCAGTTATTTCCTTACCAATCTTTCATAAAAATTGAGGCATAACAATCATGTTGAATAGAATAGAAAGCAACGACCTTTTTACGCCGGAACAGGTTCTAGAAAATCGGGGTAGAGTGGCAATTTTTATTGACGGTTCTAACCTTTTTTACGCAGCTTTGCAGTTAGGAATTGAGATTGATTACACTAAGCTGCTGTGCCGTTTAACTGCGGGTTCGCGGCTGCTACGCTCTTTCTTCTACACAGGTGTCGATCGCACTAATGAGAAACAGCAGGGGTTTTTGTTGTGGATGCGCCGCAACGGCTACCGCGTGATTTCTAAGGATTTGGTACAGTTGCCAGATGGTTCTAAGAAGGCGAATTTGGATGTAGAAATCGCTGTGGATATGATGGCTTTAGTAGGTTCTTACGACACGGCGGTACTGGTAAGCGGTGACGGCGACTTAGCTTATGCTGTAGACGCTGTGAGCTATCGCGGTGTGCGGGTGGAGGTGGTGAGTTTGCGATCGATGACGAGCGACAGTTTGATTAATGTAGCCGATCGCTATATCGATTTGGAAATGATTAAGGACGACATCCAAAAAACATCGCGCCCTAATTATGCTTACCGCCCTTTGTCTGGTCTGAGCTTGATGGAGGAACACGACGACAGATAGGGATTTGGTAATGGATAATGCGTAACGGGTAATGGGTGATGGTTAATGGGTTGAATAATTAAGAATTAGAAGTTAAAAATTTTAATAAATCATGAAACATTTTTAATTTTTGATTAAGTGTTTTTCAATACCCAATTATCAATTACTGATTCCCAATTTCCAAATCCCAATGATTAATCTCACATCCCCACTTCCCAATCTCAACTCCCCAAAATGGAGGCTGCTATTTTTAGCAGCACTACTTTTGGGGATTGATTCTTGTGCGGTTCCGCAAGAGACTCAAAAGAATAAATTAGCTGAGGATCTCCAAACTGCTCAACAGTCAAACAGCACTTTAACTTTAAACAAAGTAACTCTAGAACAAGCAAACGAAAAGGGCGAGACGTTCTGGAAAGTAAACTCGCAAAATGCCGTTTACAGCAAAGATAAAAAGATAGTTAACGTTCAGAAACCTGTAGGCAAATTGTTTCAGGACGGCAAAGAGATTTATGACATTCAGGGAGAAACCGGGCAGGTATTTCAGGAAGGAAATCAGGTTTTTCTCAAAGGTAACATAGTCGCTACAGACCTGAAGAATGGAGTGGTGTTACGCGGAAATGAGTTGGAGTGGCGACCAAAGGAGGATGTTTTAGTTGTCCGTAACAATTTGACGGGAGAGAACAAACAGGTGACGGCTTCAGCGAAGGAAGCGCGGGTTTTCAGCAGGGCTAAGAGGATGGAGTTATTCGGTTCTGTGGTGGCAAATGTTAAAGATCCGATTTTGCAATTGCGAACCGAGCACTTAGTGTGGTTTGTGGAGCAACAAAAGGTAAACAGCGACAAACCCACTCAAATTGACAGATACAAAGATAAAATAGTAACAGACAGCGGTTTTGCCGACCAAGTAGATGTAGACTTAAAAACCAAGATTGCGACGCTGACAAAAAACGCTCAGTTGATGCCATCAGACCCACCGCTGCAAATAGAAAGCAGTTTGATGAGTTGGAATTTTCCCGCGCAATATGTGATATCGCCCGGGCCTGTGAAGGTTTTGCACCGCGTGGAAAAGGTGACGATGACTGGCGATACGGGGCGCGGAGATTTAGAGAAAAAAATATTTTATTTGACAGGCAATGTGGTAGGAATTGGGGAAAGACGTCAAGCTCAATTAAATACCGATCGAGTAACGTGGTATTTAACTAACCAGACTTTCGACGCGGAAGGAAATGTGGTTTACAAGCAACTAAATCCGGTGTTTAATTTGGCTGGGCCGAGGGCAGCGGGAGAGCTAAAAAATCAAACTGTGATTGTCAAAGGCGACGGTGGCGGTGGCCAAGTGGTTATGGAATTTGTACCGGACGAGTACAAGGGAAATTGAGGACAGTAGATGGAGCTGCAACTGCAGATGTTGGCAGATGAACGCAGAGGAAGGCAGATACCCCTCTTCTGTCACTCTAGGAAGAGTATAATAGAACAAAATCTCTCAACCAGAGCTGGGTCTATGGTAAAGCCTCGCCAAGCTGATTCAACCTTGAAATTGATTGATAAGTATTGTAGCTATTAAAGAAATCTGTTTTCAGAAGTCAGAAGCTTTGAAGCTTTTACCCACCTTCATGCTGGTATA
>NZ_JAUBQR010000188.1:0-7862 GCF_036701385.1 Microcoleus sp. Pol12B4
GAAACTTGAGCATTCGCAGGTGCGATCGCCCCAAAGCAAATATATTCCCCCGGCAAACTCGCCACATCGACTTTCGGCGTCAGGGAATCTTTAGCAAAAGCCAATCCTACAGGGACTTCCGGCTGATTCGACTCGCGCGTCACCTTAAGTTTGACTTCCTGATTTTCGTAACGCAATGTAAAGACATTTTCGCCGAGTTGCAGCGGAAAAGTCGGGGCGAAATGCCCGGATGCGGTGCGCGAAATTTGGTTGCCATTTACTAATACTTGTCCCGGTGCGGGCGCTGTACCGATTAAAAAGATGCGATCGGCTGTAGTTTTGTGGTTAGTGGGAGGATAAGCGACGAACAAAGGTTGAACGGCGACAGCTACAGAGGCGATCGCCACGATCATCCCAAACACAACTAATCCTAAAAATTTTCTCATTCTAAATCGCAACTAATTGAGAGTCTGTTGATTATTTATACTAGAACTTGCCCTAAGAAACCGGATTTCAGAGGATTAGTCGTAAGTCTTATTTACTAGACAGAGCCCATTTTATCAGGTTTTTAGTTGCAATTGAGCGATCGCAATATAAATTACCGCGTCAAACCATTAAGTTTTAATTAATTCCGAGGTCGTTCTCCACAGTTGCTCCAACCGATTCGCCGGCATCGTCAAATACAAAACATCCCCCGTACTCAAACAAAAATTCAGTAAATCCCAGCCGTGAATAGTTTGACAATTAGTTTCCACATACAGAGGCACAAAATCAGCAGACTTAGCGGCATCTTGAATGCGGTGGCCGCAGAAAGGATGTTTTGGGGTAATCAATGTGCCCAAGCAAACCCATAAACTGTCAGCAGTCACTCCGTTCCCTAAAATTCTGCCTCCAATCGCCGCCGCCGCGAAAGCAGGAGCCGCCAATTCCGTCGGGTTCAAAACTCCTTCAAACTCAAAAACTTGCTGCACCATTAAAGCAAAATGTGGGTCTTGATTGCGGACAATAACCGATAGTTTTGGTGCTAATCCTTTAGCGCTCAAGGCAATTTCTACATTAGACATATCGCTGCTAGTTACCGCCAAAAGTGCTGCCGCTTGCTTAACATTAGCAGCTTCCAGAGTTGCGGGCAAACTGGCACTTCCCTGAATGAGCGGAATTTTCATTGAGCGAGCCGTGCTCAGAAATCGGCTGTTCGGATCTTGCTCGATCACCACAATATCGTAACCGTTAGTGTGCAGTTCTTTAGCAATTTGGACGCCAATTCCTCCCAGCCCGCAAATAATGTAATGATTGCGCTGCGGAACTCGCGCCACATCCCAATATTCGGTAAAGCGAGTTCCCAATACATAATCGTTGAGCAGTGCGTAGCAGATGCCGACGATTCCGGCTCCAACTAACATCATGACAATTGTAAATAGTTTAATGCTTTCGGGAGCTTGTTCGGCTACTTTTTCATGGCCTCCGGCTCCGGTAATCATCCCTACGGAAAAATAGAGAGAATCGACAATTGAGATATTATTGTCAACACAAATATAGGTAGCAGTAGCAACGGCGATCATTGACAGCAGTGTCAGTACAACAATTACTGCTGCTTGGCTGTGCTGCTGAAATCGGCGCAGGCTAGTTAATGTTTTGAGCAGTTTTTGAGTTAAAGTTTTTTGGGGGCTGTGGATAGTCGGCTGAGTGGCAACAATTAGCCGATCGCCCTGCTGACACTGCCGATCGGCAAGCACCGCCGATACTAAATCAGTTTTGTTAGCAGCCGGCCGATAATAAATCAACATTCGCGATCGATCCTCCCACAAATCGCTCAGTTTGCGATTTTTCCAAGGATGTGTTTCATCGATATATTCTTCGTGAATCGGCCAAGTGCGATCGAACAAACGCAACTGTCCGATCGCCTGATTTCCGAGAGCCGCAAAGGCAAAAACCGGAGCAGCCAATGATGAAACGCTCATGGAAGTGTGATCGGGCAAAGTGTGGTCAATTCTGTCGCCCAAGCTAGTATTGAACAATCTGTTGATGATGCGAATCTGAGGATTGAGAATCCTCGCCTGCATCAAAATTGCCAAATTCACAGCATCATCGTCTGCTGCAATTACTAAAGTGTGAGCGTTTTGAATGCCAGCCGCCAACAAGGTAGAAGCTGCTTGCAAGTTGCCGACAAGCACATCAGAAGTTTCGCCGCGAATTGGGCGATCGCTAATACCAACCACAATCGCTCCTTGCTGTCTCAACAAACAAAAAATCTTGTGTCCCGTGTGGCCCAACCCGCAAACAATGATTCGAGGTTTCATAAAAAGTTATTTGCCAGCCAATTTCGGAGCTGTCCTTGTAGTTTTACTTACCATTGTTGACTCTCCTGGCTTTGCAGAATGTAGCTAAAAAGACTATCTAGGAAACTTGTGCCGCCGTGGCCTGGAAGTTTTGAAACAAGGACACGGGACTGCCGTCTCCCTAAAGCCGCGTTCCCCAGTTTTGAAACAAGGACACAGCAGTGCCCTGTACCTCCAGATATGAGGTGCAACTAACCTAATTTAATATTTGAAAAATATCCGGGTGCGACAGCCAACCAGCAGAATGTGAATAGGCAGGGACAGGACACTGCCCTGTCCCTACAACTATGACTTCCTACATAAATTTAGCTGCCTTAGCGGCAGGAGTTATTATGAAATTGACTGCACCCTTATTAGCATCCGCTGTAGTTTTCGCCGGTACTGTCGCCTTTGCAAGCCAAGTGCAAGCAGCTCCAGCCAGCAACTCTTTGAATAGCACGAGAACAACATTTCAGTGCGTTACGTCCGGTCGGAATTTTGTGACAATTGCGCGGCGGGGAAATGTCACGACCGATCCAATGATTCTTTGGAAATCTACCGAGTTCGGTCGCGAATATACACCTTGGCAGCGCTGTCAAATTGTTTCCAATAGACTGACCAAAGCTGTTGCCCAGAATGGCGGAAGATTGAGCAACTTGCAGTTAACAACAGGAATTGTTAATAACTTGCCCGTAGTTTGTTACGTGAACGGACGGGGGCGCTGCAACTCTCAAAATCTGCTGTTCACCTTAGACAAGCGCAATGCTAAAAATCCCGGTGATGCTTTAACGAGATTGATTAATTTTGCCCAAGACGGCAGCGGGCCAGTTACAACGTTCAGAACAGGAACTCAATCATCTGCACCGCAGTTTGTTCCCTTTGGAGATATGGTCGATCGAGCTTTTAATTCTCCAAACAATAAACCGTCCGTTCCTGTAGCAAAACCGCAGGGCGATCGAGGTATTTAATAGCCGCGCCTCTAACTTGCACCTGAGAAATTTTGAAACTATTGTGGGGTGGGCTTCTAGCCCGCCCCTACCTATTTAGACTAAAAAAACTACACTGTCACCCCTTCAATTTTCTCATCAGTCAACTCGTACAACTCGCGCAACTGCTGCAACTTATCCGCATCCGGCAGCCAAAAACCCCGCCCGTTAGCCTCCAACATTCTGCCGACAATATTGCGAAAAGCTTCAGGATTGGCCTCCCGCAACTTCTTCGCCATCTCTTCATCTAAAGCATAAGTATCCGCGGCCTGATCGTAAACCCAACTATCAGTAAAATCAGCCGTTCCACCCCAACCAATTAACGCTGTCATCCGCTGCGAAATTTCATAAGCGCCGCCCGAACCTTGATTGACCATCGCGTTAGCCCACTTAGGATTGAGCAACTTAGTTCGATATTCCAAGCGCAGCAAATCTTCTAAATTGCGCGGAGTTGTATCCTTAGAAAAACTTTCGACAAAACTGGTATTGACTTTTTTGCCGCGCTGCTTTTCTGCGGCTTTCTTCAAACCGCCAGTATTCGCATAATACTCTTGAATATCAGTCAAACCGTATTCAACAGAATCAATTTCTTGAATTATGCGATCGCACCCTTGCAACAACTGAGTCAAAACCTCCGGTCTCGCTTCCCCCTTATCCTTCCTCCCGTAACTAAAAACATTGCGGCTTTCCCAAGTTTTGCCCAACTCATCCCCCGATTCCCAACTACCATCAACCACCCTATCGTTAACCAAAGAACCAAAATCCCCAGCCGGATTAGAAAACAACCTCGCCGAATAATTCTGCACACCTTTTGCCTGCAAAATTAAAGCGTGTTTGCGAATAAAATTCTCCGATTCCGGTTCATCAGCATCCGCCGCCCGCACGAACAAATCATCCAACAATTCAATAATATTGACAAAGCTATCTCGGAAAATGCCCGAAAGATTTCCCAACACATCAATCCGGGGATGACCGACATCAGCTAACGGTTTTAACTCATAGCGAACAATGCGGCCAGTACCTTCTTTTAGAGGTTCAGCCCCCACCAATTCTAGCAGAATTCCAATAGATTCGCCCCGCGTTTTAATCGCATCCAAACCCCACAACATCACCGCCACAGTCTCAGGATAATTCCCATGTTCCTCAACGTGCTTCTCAATAATTTTCCGAGCAATTTCGCGCCCCCTTTCATAAGCAGCCGGAGAAGGCATCCGATAAGGATCTAAAGCGTGAATATTCCTGCCAGTTGGCAACACCCCAGCCCCATCCCGCAACAAATCCCCACCCGGTGCCGGCAGAATATATTCCCCATTCAAACCCCGCAAAAGATTAGTCAACTCATCCGTCGTTTGCAACAACAAATCCCGCACCAACAAACCCTCCTCAAAAACCCCATCAAACCCCTCTTTCTCTTCCTCTCTGCGCCCTCTGCGCCTCTGCGGTTCATTTTCTTCAAAAACCAGTTTTTGCACCTGTTGCTGTGATAACCTATCCCCAAAATAAGCCTCAAGATAAGAGGTCATTTCCTCAGAATTAGGCGGTTCCCCGAGAACGTGCAAACCCGAAGAAAACAAGCGACATTCCACCACCTGCAAATACTCGTAAAGCTTCACCAAATAGCGGTTAAAAGCATCAGCACTGAACATTCCCACCGTCTCAAAACTAAAAGCAATTCCCAACTTTCGAGCCTCATCAAACGGACAATCAGCCTCCAAACCGCTATCTAAAATCTTCTGGCAAATCGCCTCTTTCAGGACATAATTCTTTGCCGTATCTTCCCGATACTCCGCAATCAAATCCCGCAAAGCCATCAATTCCTTGTACAAGCCCGCGCGGCCGTAGGGCGGCACGTTGTGAGAAATTAAAACACCGTAACCGCGACGTTTTGCCAACATCGATTCCGAGGGATTGTTGGCAGCATAGATATAAAGATTCGGCAAACTTCCCAACAGAATATCCGACCAAGAATAGCCAGTATTTCCCAGAGGAGATCCCGGCAGCCATTCAACAGTGCCGTGCATTCCGAAGTGAACCACAGCATCAGCTTGATAATCATTTTGCAGCCACTTGTAAAAAGCAGCGTATTGAGGGTGAGGTGTCAAATCGCGATCGAACATTAAGCGCATCGGATCGCCCGAAATTCCCAGCGGCGGCTGCAAACCTATCCAAACATTCCCCAGTTGAATGCCCCCGACGTGGAACTCGTCGCCGTCTGTCTTAATGCCCGTACCAGTTAAAGATTTCCACTGTTTCTCGATGCGACTTGTTAACAGATACCCCAGCCATTTCTCCAGAGTTTTAACATTAACAGTATTGCCGTAAACTCCCTCCGTATCTGCGTTAATCCGCGTTAATCCGCCCCCATCTGCGGTTGCATCATCCGCCTCTTTCACCCTGCGAATTAACTCCTCACGGTCAGCCGGAATTTCTCCAACTGTATAACCTGCTGCTTGAAGTTTGTGGAGGAAATTTAGCAGCGATTTCGGTACATTTAATAAAGCAGCCGTACCCGCCGCACCGTAACCGGGAGGAAACCCGTAGAGAATAATCGCAATTTTCCTTTCAGATGGCGGAGTTTGGCGCAATTTCACCCAATTGTTAATTCTACTCGTCAGGCGTTTCGCGCGATCGGGCACCAGATAAATATCCTCACCCACCAAACCGCCCAGGGGAACAGGATCGATCGCGCCATCCAACTCAGGCAAAGCATACAATACCACACTTTGCAAACCCCCAATCCCCTGACGAGTCCAAGAATGGATATCCTGAATCAGCAGAGGTGCGGACACAAAATAAGGTACATTTTTAGCAGTTAAAATGCGCTTAGCAACTTCCACCTGCCTTCCACCCTCCATCGAACCCGCAGGCCCGCCAACCAAAGGAAAGCCAATAGTAGAAACAATCGCATCAACTTCCACAGCATCTTTAGAAAGCGAAAGAGTTTCAATATTTCCTTGTTTTCGCCGCGCAGTTTCATCAGCAGTAGTCATCCAATCCCGCACCGCCACATGGCCTTCAACGCCATTGATAAAAATTGGCAAAGGCACAATTCCCGCCTCTTCAAAATAGCGAATCAATTGAGGAATATAAGGCTGCTTGGTGATAACGTGTTTGCGGTAAAGCAAGATGCCCACAACAGGAGATTTTACTCGATTGGAATAGGGGAACCCATTGGTTACAAATTTTGTGGAACGGGCATCTTGCCCGTTAGAAACCTGGTCAAAATTTTGAGATACATTGGTTACAAATTTTGTATAACTGGCATCTTGCCCGTTATAACCATTTATATCAAGATGTCTAGCCTCTTTTGTGGAACGGGCATCTTGCCCGCCCCTAGCACTTTGATTACCGAGATACCAATACAAATATTGCCGAGGCGATTCAAAATAACCATTATAATCAGGATGCAATAAACCCATATTGGGAGTTTCCACAGGCGGCGGAATTTCTGCAACCTTCAGCCCCAAATACTTTTCGGCAATAATCCAAAACATCGAGACAACATTATCCGCACCGCCCGCATTCCAGTAACCATAAATAATCAGCCAGTTTCGCAAATCCTGCACTTTTTGCACTGGCACGTATTTCAATAACTTCGGCCCAACCTTCAAAAAACTGATATAACCAGCCAGCTTATCTTCTTCTCGCCCGTTGCTGAACTTATCCAGAATAAACTTAACCGGCTTCGGCATTCCCTTCGGCTTGTAGCCAATTTTAAAAGCGCCAATTTGAGTAAGACTCATCAATTCCAAAGCAGACTCAAAAACCAGGCGAATCGAGATATGTTGCACCCTTTCTCGCAGCCACATTACCGCATCGTAATCAAACAGCAAACTCCCAAAAAACACATCAGCATTAGAGAGGGCGGCTGCTACAGCGTCGGGTTCGTCTGCGAGGGCGCGATCGCTAAAAACCCGTACTTCCAATCCCTGACAGCCGCCAACAGCCAACTCAGCCGCTTTGCGGTACAAATCAGCATTAAAAGATTCAAACCCTGCAATTAAGACAATGCGTTTCACAGCCCTACCTCGAAATATTTGCTTCTTTTAATGATAAACTAATCCCAGAGATTCACAGGCAAGATGCCTGTGCCACTGACAGACAGAACAAAACAGATAAACTTCTGCTTTTTCTTACTTGGCGCTTTCGCGGTTCATCAACTATGTCTTATTAAAGTAAACACCGATTAAAATAATCAAACCAATCCAAACACAGCCATATTTACAAACGTGAATCGAATTCCTCCCGCAATAGTTATCTTAGGTCAAAACAGCCAGCCGATCGCCAAAAAAATCTCCGCACATTTCCCCGGTTCCCAGATTTACGGTTTAATCGATCGCACTTCCGACACAGACATCAACTTTAGCAACTTCGGCGAAACATTGCGGGAATTATTTGCAACAGAAACCCCAATTATCGCCATCTGCGCCGCCGGAATAATCATCCGCACCCTCGCCCCGCTGCTGTCAGACAAACGCGCCGAACCGCCAGTTTTAGCTGTCGCAGAAGACGGAAGCGCCGTCGTACCGCTGCTGGGCGGTTTGCACGGCGTTAATGATTTGGCCAGAGAGATTGCAGC
>NZ_JAUBQR010000188.1:7962-13307 GCF_036701385.1 Microcoleus sp. Pol12B4
GCAGAAGACGGAAGCGCCGTCGTACCGCTGCTGGGCGGTTTGCACGGCGTTAATGATTTGGCCAGAGAGATTGCAGCAGCCCTCGGCGTACAAGCTGCAATTACCACCACCGGAGATATTCGGTTTCGCACCGCGCTGCTGAGTCCTCCCCAAGGCTATTCTTTGGCGAATCCAGAGGACGCGAAAACTTTTATTTCAAATTTGCTCGCCGGGGCAAAAGTACGCCTAGAAGGGGCTGCAAGCTGGCTTTCCCAGAGCAATTTGCCGATCGCCCCCGACGCAAAATTGACGATCCGCGTCACCGAAAAAGCAAGTGCGCCAACGCCCGATTGTTTAGTTTACCATCCGCAAATTGTGGCAGTTGCACTCACAAAGCTATCGAATATTGAGCCAGAAATAGCGGTTTCATTTGTCCAGCAAGTCTTGGAAAATGCAGGTTTAGCGCCAGCTTCCGTTGCTGGATTCTTTGCATTAAAAGAGGATATGGGAAATCCGGAACTTGAAGCAGTTTCACAATATTTTAAAGTCCCCGTCCGCTTTTTCAATCTCTCCGAACTTGTCGAATTAGACTCAATTGAATTCATAGAAAATAATGCCGCACAAATTGCCCTGACAGCAGCCGGTGCAAACAGTCACTTAATCGAGTCCGATCGCCCAAACGCACTGAATTGCGCGATCGCCCTGGCCGCCGAACCCATAAATGCTAGCGCGATCGGAGTTAGTCGCGGTAAACTGGCGATCGTCGGTACCGGCCCCGGAGGCGCGCCCTGGATGTCCCCGGAGGTTAAGGAAATTTTGCGCGCAGCCACGGATTGGGTGGGTTACAAGTTCTATCTCGACTTAGCCGGAACTATGCGGGAAGGGCAAAAGCGGCACGATTCCGACAACCGCGAAGAGATCGATCGCGCCCGTTTTGCCCTAGATTTAGCAGCATCGGGAAAATCTGTCGCCGTCGTTTCGTCGGGAGATCCGGGTATTTTTGCGATGGCTGCAGCGGTGTTTGAGGCGATCGACTTTGATGCCAAACCCGAATGGCAGGGCATCGATATTCGGGTAGCACCGGGCATTTCAGCCATGCAGGCGGCCGCTGCTGCGATCGGAGCACCCCTCGGACACGACTTTTGCGTGATTTCGCTTTCGGATATTCTCAAGCCTTGGGAGGTCATTGAACAGCGGATTGCGGCTGCTGCTGCTGCGGATTTAGTTATGGCATTTTACAATCCCATCTCTAAACAGCGGATTTGGCAACTCGGAAAAGCGATCGAGATTTTGTTGCAAAGTCGCGATGCTAAAACCCCCGTCATATTGGGGCGAAACCTCGGCCGGCCCGGTCAATCTGTGCGCGTTTGCACCCTCGGCGAATTCCAGCCGCAAGACGCCGACATGAGAACTTTAGTTATTGTCGGTTCCAGTCAAACTCGGATTATTCCCCGCAAATATGGAGATGTTTGGGTTTACACGCCGCGCAGGTACGAAAAATAAGTAAAGCAGCAAAAACTTAGGAAATAAGCAATTGACTGACAGCTAATTGACTTTGACTAGGAGATATTTTGTTCTCGCTAGGGGGAGTCTAGGTTAACAAATGGCGGCGAACTACTCGACTGGCCTGGTATTTCACCTCCTAGTTGTCACTCTCGATCGATCAGTAATCCTCTTTGATTACAGAAATCCTCGCTACAGAGGAATCTCGGCTTCCGAAGGCCGAGTTTTTCTCGCTGAGATTGAGCGAATTTAGAACTAGACTCAACCCTAGTAATGGTTTCAGCTTCATTTTGGGAGAGATAGAATTTACTTCTCAGTAAATATTTTTTATTATATAGTCACGATAAAATCAATGGCGATCGAGGTCTGCTACATTCCTTAACCCTACGATAATCTTACGCTTACAACAAAAAGAGGGGCTTCACCCGCAGCAGCCTTCTCTGTCTTTGGGTAGACCGCATTGGTTTTTTCTTTTGATAAGATTCCGTTAAACAAAGGTTAAAATAACAATTAATAGAACATGAAACTCAACATTCCTTTAGCTCCTGGGGCTGTAACCCAATTTTTGCTTCGAGTGGTGACCTGTCTAGTTGTAATATCTTTCTTAAGTGAGATGACGGTGTACTTCTTGCCTGCTAGCACGTCTGACAACTACTTCGTAAAGGTATTCAGCGTTGATTCCGAGCGGAACATTCCAACGGCATACTCAGTTTTGGCATTGCTATTTAGTTCTCTCTTGCTAGGTGTGATTGCTTATGTGAAAAATTTGGATAGTTGTCGCTACAAGCGTCACTGGAAAATTTTATCATTCCTATTTTTATATCTATCTTTAGACGAAGCTGGTCAATTGCACGAAAACTTGATAAATCCAATGCGAAGTCTCCTAAATGCCACCACAGGATTTCTTTACTTTACTTGGATTGTGCCGTTCGGTTTTCTACTAGCAATCTTTCTCATATCCTACAGTAAGTTCCTGTTACACCTTCCTGTTCCTACAAAAAAAATGTTTGTTGCAGCCTGCGCTCTTTATATTGGAGGAGCATTGGGGATGGAACTGTTAGGGGGATACCAAGCTTCTACAGTGGGAGAGGATAATATAGTTTACCAGGTAATAGTGACCGTTGAAGAGTCATTAGAAATGCTCGGCATCGTTGTATTTATCAACGCCTTGATGTCATATATCAAGACCTATTTAGGCGGGGTAACTTGGAATATTTATATACCAGGAAAAAACTTACAATTTACTGAGGATCGAAATATTGGCCTAGCTGCCATGAGCGAACCAGCAAACACGAGATCAAGGTAAATCACTTGAAACCGGGTTTGAGCGACGAAAATACTGTATTCGGGTGTTTAATGTCGATAAAAAACCCGGTTTCTTTCGTACTGATGCGTGCTGGACTGGATGTGCTGCGATTTTCGGCACACCAAACGACTAATAGACTAATATGTAGGGTGCTTGCTGCACCAAACGACTAATTAGGCTTGGAACAGCTTAGTTCACAGATGACATCCTCACCTTTACCAGAAAATCGCTAAGAGCAACCTTTGCATGAGGATTTGACGGCAAATGACTTGTAAAACTTGCATCTTCTAAGATATTAATTAGCCGATCGCGCTCTTGCTGATAAAATTCAATATCTGTATCTTCAAGCACTGATTTTTCCTCCCCAGCCAGCTTGCGATCGATCAAATCAGGAATATACGACAACTGGAACTTCTCGTTAAGTTTCACCAAATTCGCCTCGACTTCCCCCGTTTGCATCAAGTGAATCCCAGCCAGCAACACCCGGTAAACATACAGCAGCGGCTTAACCCGACGCGGGCGTTCTTTCTCAAACAATTTCCATTGAGTTTTAGCAAAACCGAGATAGTGGTGGCTGTGGTGCTTGGTAATGCAGTTTGATGCAATAGCCTTTAATTCCTCGTGTTCCTTTGTACTGTAAACTATCAGCGGCGAATACAGTTGTTCTAGCACATACCCGTTGCGCTTCAACAGCATCTCAAAAAATTTCTTGATGTCGTGAGTTACTAAATCGAGTTGCATTCCCTCCCGAACTTCAGAAACTTCGATTGTTTCTTCTCCAGAAATCAGTCCAATTACTTTCGGTAGCGGTAAGATGTGTACTCCCCGCAAGTCGAAGTCAGAATCGGCCGAAGGAAAGCCGTATAAGTGCGAACCGCTGACAGTCGCAAACAGCAGCGGATAAGGTTGAACGGAGATAATTTGGGCGAGATTCGAGATGTATTCTGTCATTTATTCCAGTCCATGCAGGCGGGCTTTGTTTCACAAGAAGCGATTTCAAGATCCGATTTCGATCGCACCTCTGCGAGATTTAATCAAAAACAGGTTCGCTTTCTCGTAATTAGGACGTTCCGGTAAGGAAGTTGCAGCAAAAGCGCGATCGAACTCACCGTGCAAGCTCAACCGCCAGCGATTCACCTCATCCCAGGATATTTCTTGGTTGCGGATCGATAAAAGTTGCGATCGATAATCCTGCACGCGAACGGGTACAAACCCCTCCTTGAGCACCGTAATTCCTGACAGCAACAAGCGAATTAAGTGCATCGCGTGCTTCCACCGAATTTCCCCGGTATTGCGGAGGTCTTGCTCCATTTTTTTAAATTGAGACAAAACGTAGCTATTGTAAGTTTGATAAACCAATTGAGAAAGAAAGATTTCCCTAATTTCCAGCAATTCTTGTGCGACCGGAGAAACCGTTTCTACCAAAGGCGTGTACAAACATTCTAGCACATTTGGATTAGCCTTTAGTGCCAAAACTAGAAACTTTTGCAGTTCCCAATAGCATTCCTGATTTTCCTTGTTTTCCAATTGTTCTGGAATGCCGTAAAGCGACCAATGAAGTATTGCCGGCGGCAGGTAAATCCCGCGTCTGTCTGTATCGGATTGCTCGTTATCAAGACCGTAAGCTCTCGAACCAACAATGCAGCGGTAAATTACAGAATCATAGAGGTTGTATTCTGCAAGAAAATCTCCTCCTGACTGCAATCCTTCGCTCTGAAACTGCTTGCGGATACTGAGTTCGTGCCGCCGCAGACTAACTTGTGTTCCGTCTGGGAGTTTGACTAAATATGCGTGGGAATTGTCTGTAGGCGATTGAACGATGACGCCTACTAATCCCGGTTTCCAAGATTGGTCGCTGGCGGGGTTTTTGACCTCGATTTTGGTGACAATTTGGGTTCCTGCGGGGATGATCAAGTTGAAATTTTGAGGAAGATTGGCATTTGCCATGAGGAAACCTCCTGCGGGGCACGAGCTACAATGTTAGTGTAGCATATGTGTAGTACAAAAGGGGGTTTTGGGCGATTCCCTTCGGGATAGCTTCGCTTCACGGGGATTTGGCATTGTTGAACATAGCCTAATTCACGATCGATTCTGCAAAAACAGAAAGAGAAATAATTAAAGGATCTCCCTCCTCAGATAGGATGCGCTGGCTTTTAATGGAAGGTGGGGCTGGATGAGATTTATAATCTGTTATAGGGCAAAATAGAGGAGTGGAGCGCTCGCAGGCTCTAGAAAAAGGGTTGGTAAACGATATCGTAATGTCTCGTAACGAAGCGAACACCCGAAAAGAATTAATAGATAAAGCCCTACAGACAGCGGGATGGAACCTCGATGCTCCAAACCAGGTGGGGATAGAGATTCCGGTGGATGGGTATGATGCTCAACCTTGGAATGGAGTTACGGACTATTGTCTGTATCAGCCGAATGGCGAAGTAATTGCTGTTGTAGAGGCGAAGCGACAAAGCCGCGATCCAAGGGTGGCAGAACAGCAGGTGAGGCATTACGTTACAGAGATTGAGAAACGCCAGAGTTTTCGCCCCCTTGCTTTTATGAGTAA